>NZ_RZOT01000079.1:0-14309 GCF_003999085.1 Mesorhizobium sp. M4A.F.Ca.ET.090.04.2.1 | reverse complement strand
CCGTACAAGCGCAGGAAGCCGCCATTCGCAGGCCGGCCTCACCGGAATATCAATAGGCCCTCAGACCAGCACCAGCCCCTGCCGCATGGCGATGGCGATCGCATCGGTGCGGTTGGCGGCACCGAGCTTGATCAGGATCGCCGCGACATGGAACTTCGCCGTGTGCACGGAAATGTTCAGCCGTCGGGCGATCACCTTGTTGGGCGCGCCCTCGGCAAGGAGCGCCAACACTTCCGCCTCGCGAGGCGAAAGCGTTGGCCGGGCATGGTTTGTGTCGGCACGATCCTCGTCGAACGGATCGCTGTCATGGAAGGAGAGGTCGTCGTGCCGACCGGCCAGCGGCCCGCCCGCGCCCGAAATACGGTAGCCGGCGGCTGCAAGCCGCGCGGCAGCGGCGATCAGCAATTCGTCGGACGAAGCGGGCAGCACGGCAAGCACGCTGTCGGCGGGCTGTTCATGATCGGGACGCCGCGACAGCAGCACCCTGGGCAGCGCAGCATCGATCGCCCTGCCCTCCAGGCCATCCTCGTCGATGATGGCGACATCCACGGCCTGTCCTGATCGGTTCCCGGCCATGACCGGCAGCAGATCGCCGGTTGCGGCGAGCGCCTCGGATAGTTGCTCGGCCCGCGCGGCGCTGCCGAGCGCGATCAGCACGGTCAGCCGCCGCTCTGCGGCGGCCTGATCCGCCTTCCTGTGGTTTGCTATCGCCGCGACCGCCATCATGCCCTCAGCTCAGCGGCTTTTCGCCGATGGACACGGCAACATCGCGCGCCTCGCCGGCGCGCACGACGCCGAGCGTCACCGACGCTCCGGCGCTGTCCGGCCCGAGCTTGCGGATCAGGTCACGCGGGCCCTGCACCGCCTCGCCGTTCCATGCCACGATTATGTCGCCGAGATGCAGGCCGGCGGCCTTGGCCGGACCGTTGTCGTCGAGGCTCATCACCATCGCGCCGTGGGTGTCGCTGTTGTGGACCGGATGCAGGCCGGCGCCGAGATAACCGCGCGCGACGTGGCCCTTCTCGCGCAGCGTCGCCACCGCCCGCTCGATCGTCTCGTAAGGCATGACCAGTGCCCGCCGGCGCGGCCCGAACAGGAGCATGCCGATCAGCCCGCCCTTGGCATCGAGCACGGGACCACCCTCGAAGCGAGAGCCGGCATTGACGGCGAGATTGATGCGCCGGTCGATCGTGCCGCCGCGCATCGAGCGCCAGGCCGGACCGACCTCGCCGACCGAGCCGAACACGGCAAGCGCCGCGCCGTCGCTGTTGCCGACGGTGATGGCGACATGGCCCGGCCGCACCGCATCCGCTCTGGCGAGCGACGGCGCATTTGCCGCGTCGGCCGGCTTCAGTAGGGCGACCCCGGTCGAGGGATCGCGGCCGACAAGCTCGGCCTTGACCGTTTCGCCCGAAGTCAGCGTCAGCTCGATCTCCTCGCCCGCCTCCACGACTTCCTCGGCGGTGACGAAATAGCCGTCGCGCCAGTGGAAGGCGCTCGCTGTCCGATGATGATGGGTTGCAAGGCTCGCCGTCGCCGGCGCGGCCGCTGCCGCGAGATCGGCGATTGCGTCGGAAAATGCGCTCAAATTGAAGTCGCTCATCATGGTTCTCCTGGGTTTGCGGTTACCCAGATATCGTTCGACAGCGCGCTGGCCGGTACTCGCCTGATGGCCAGTTGGCCTCACGACTGGCCATCTGGTCAGGTCGCGGCTGTCGCAGCCGCTCCGCACATATAGTCACGATCAAGCCTGATATCACGGAGCCCGCTCATGGCCCTCGCCGCCGCCAAACTCCAAACCGACGACACGCTGCTCGACGCCTATTCGACGACCGTCGCCGACGCGGTCGACCGCATCGGCCCTGCCGTCTGCCGCATCGAGCGCATCGGCGGCGCGGGCGGCCATGGCTCCGGCTTCGTCATCACGCCGGACGGGCTGATCGTCACCAATTTCCATGTCGTCGGCGACGCGCGCGCCGTGCGCGTCACCATGCCGGACGGCGCCTCGCGCGAAGGCCGCGTGCTTGGCCGCGACCCCGACACCGACATAGCGCTGGTGCGCGCTGACGGCAGCTTCGCCGACGTCGCACCGCTCGGCGACTCCAAGCGCCTGAGGCGCGGCCAGATCGCGATCGCCATCGGCAATCCGCTCGGCTTCGAATGGACGGTCACCGCCGGCGTCGTCTCCGCGCTCGGCCGCTCGATGCGCGCCTCGACCGGGCGACTGATCGACGACGTCATCCAGACCGACGCGGCGCTCAACCCCGGCAATTCCGGCGGGCCGCTGGTGTCGTCGGCGGGCGAGGTGATCGGCGTCAACACCGCCATGATCCACGGCGCGCAAGGCATTGCCTTCGCCGTCGCCTCCAACACCGCCAATTTCGTCATTTCGGAGATCATCCGCTTCGGCCGCGTGCGACGCGCCTTTATCGGCGTCTCCGCCGACACCACCAATTTGCCGCGCCGCGCCGCCCTTCTGTCGCAGGTCTCGAGCAGCACCGCCGTGCGCCTGCGCAGCGTCGAGAAGAACAGCCCGGCAGCAAGGGCCGGGCTGAAGGAAGGCGACATCATCGCCGCGATAGATGGCCGTCCGGTCACCGGCGTCGACGACCTCGTGCGCATGCTCGACGCCGAGCGCATCGGCCGCGAGACGCTTTGCACCGTGGTGCGGCGGACCGGCGTCAGCCAGGTCGCGGTGACGCCGGTGGCAAGGCCGAACTGAGCGACCTGCTCGCAACGCCCCGGTAATCACCGGGGCGTCCTCGATGCGCTATCTGATCTCTTGCCCCTGATTGCCCAGACGCATCTTCAGCAAGGCAACCAGACTTGCCTGCGCGCTGTCCTCGGCGTTGATCTCAGCCGTATGCGGCCGTTCGCGAAGCGCTACCCGCATGGCGTGGAATCCAAGTGCGCGATAGGCCTCCATCTGCTCTTCCGAGAAGAACTGATCGCTGGTCGATTCATGCGGGAAAAGCGGGTATCGGCGCTCGTAATCGAGGACATAGTCGGGCTCATCGCCGGTAACCGACGCCTTGACGTAGACAAGGATGCCTTCGACCGGATCATTCTCGTAGAGGATCTTGCCGACCGCGAAATGCCGCAGATGCAAATCCGATTCCGGCGGGACTATCTTGGTGCGGTTGGCGTCGCGCGCCAGCGCCGCGTCCCTGACCGGTCGCCAGTCGAGCGAGATGCGCACGCCGAGATCGATCCGCGCGAAGCGTTGGACGTCGGTGAAGGCGCCGAAATTCACGCCGGCATCGGCCTCGGCGTCGACCACGATGATCAGCTTGCACCTGCGCTTGAGCAGTTGGTAGAGGCCGATATTGTCGATGTGGCCGCCATCGGTGATGTAGACCCGCGAACTGTCGGACCTCAGCTGCCCCGTCGCCTCCGCGAGCAGATACAGCCGCAGGATGTCTTCCCAACTGCGCCGCGAGGGCCGCTTTCCAAGCGCAATCCCGCTCGGGTTTGGAAGCCAGAACCCCAGGCGCAGGTTGAGCAGGGCAAGCGTCGGCCCAAGCAGGCCGAGGCTGGTGCGACCCATGCTCGACGAGATGGCGGCGCCCGAAATCGCCGCCGCCGCCGCGAGGTCCAGCTGCCCCTCCGCCTTGGCCATCGCTGTCGAGGACGCATATCCGGTCGAGGTGCTGCCGACGAAATGTTTTGAAAACAGGAAGAATTCGGCGTTGCGCCCTCTCTTGCTCGGGTCGGCCTCGGGAAGGCTGTGGACTTGCACGGCAGGTGGGGGCGCGATTGGCCGATGGTGGCCCGGCAGAATGATATCCGGCCCGCCCCACCAGGCCCTCAACCTTATGGCTGCGGCAACCTTGGCGCCCACCCAGCGAATCGCGCGGACGAGAACGGACCTCTTCGGAGGCTCGGCCGTTTGCCCGGCATCCCTGGCGCGGCGCACATTCAACGTGCCGTTTATCAACAGATAGGGCGCCATCGCGCCGAGGGCATCCAGAGCGATGTCGGCCTGATCTTCGCTGCCGCCGAGGCGAAATGCCTGCCGAAGCCGGTCGCGGTAAAGGCGGTGCAACCCATTGGCGTTCTCGGTGAAGTTGAAGGCCACAAATGTGACGATGGCGCTGATGGCCAAATAGTTGAGCAGTACGGTGGATTCGTCATGCTGCCAGACACCTTTCGCCATCCTGGCTGCCACGGCGAAAATGGCTGAGCCTCATCGCGCCAAAGAAGCCACTGAGCCGGCCGGGGGCCAGATCGTCCGCGAGATAACGAACCACAAAGGTTCGCGCCGCCAGAAACAGCGCCATCGATATGACAAGGATCGTGAACAGGACGCGATTGTCGGCCGTCAGCCAGGCTGGACCGTAGGCATAGCCGCTGTCGCGGCCAAACAGCCACGACACGTCGAAGCCCCAGATCGTGATCGGCGAAAAGATCTTGATGCCCCAGATCGTGATCAACAGAAAGAAGCCGTAGATCAGCAGGGGCAGGGCGAGACCGAGTGCGAGAAACGCCGCGCGCGCCAGATAGCCGCGCAGCTGGTGTCCGATCCCCGGCGAATTCAGGGCCTTCTGCAGCCAGGAAATCAGAATGCCCCTGAAGGCGGCGGTGGCTGTGACGATGGCCGCCGCCGCCGTGATCAGCGCCTTGAGCGTCTCCATTGTCGTCTGCCGATGACCAGCCTTCGGAGAGGTCACCTCGATCAGCCACAGAATGATCTTGGGCTGAATTTCAATCAGGAGCAGGCCGGCGGTGACCAGCAGCAGGGTGCGACCGCCCTTGGCCCATCTACTGTCCTGTTCCAGGCGCTCGCCTTTGCGCGCAAAGGCATAGCTGTCGGTATAGGACCGTCGCAATCCCCAGACGACCAGCCAGACGGCGAGAACCACCATCATCGACCGCGAGAGCACGAACGGGTTGGCCACCAGCGATCGCAGGCTGGCGGCCCATCCCGCCTTGCCCCAATCGTCGCCGAAGAGCCAGTTGGCGACGTCGAGCACGATGCTGTGCCCGAGATGATCGGTGGTCGGGTTGGTCAGGATGACGAATGTCGCCAACGGCAGGATCAGCGTCAGCAACAGCAGGACATTGACCATCCAGCCGCGCATCAGAATGCCGATCGACAGCGTGATATCCTGGAAGCCGCGCGGCGCCAGGAAACGGCTGTTGTCGCGGATGTGGCCGACCAACGCGTTGTCGCGCACGTCGTCGCCCGAGGCGAAGGGAAAATCGAGCGGCCCGTCCTCGCTTTTCTTCGCTGGATCGAGTTCCAGACTTTTCGCTTGCTCGAGTTCCTGGCGCGTCATGTCGGCGATCATCGCCGATCCGATGTAGCCGCCGCCCGATACCGTCGACAGATAGTCGATCCGCGGTATGAGCTTGTACTGGTCGAGTGCCTGAAGCGCGCCGAGGCAGAACGAAGCCGATCTTATCCCGCCACCCGAAAGCGCCACGCCAAACAGCCAGGCCGGATCACCCTTGGCAACGGAATCGGGCTTGCCACCCCCAGCATCTTTCGAAGCATCCACGCCAAGCGCCTTGCGGCGAGCGAGGATGGCGTCATACTCTGATCGCAGAACCGTCTCGAATTCGTCGGTATACAAGATAGAATCGGATTTCTCTCCTTGACCGGCCATAGCTGTCCCCGACACCGCTATTGCTGATCAATACAACAGGCCACAAGCATTTTCGCAAGGATTAGCGCCGTCTGGAAAGTGAATCCGTCACCAAGATCATCCGTAACTTGAAAATCACAAGCGATTTTGACGGCATCAGGCGCCTTGCTTCGCAGATGGGAGAAGATCAGCGCGCTGACTATGGTTCATCACTTGTGGGGCAAGACGTTCGCTCAGGCGGCGGAGCCCGCAACGCGCCTGCTTTCCCGCTATCCCCATTCAGCCGCCCTCCACTTCCTGCACAAACTGCGCCTGAAATTCCGGGCTCAATGGGATCGGCTTGATCACGTCGATCAGCACGCCGTTCGGGTCGCTGGTGATGAAATGGCGCTGGCCGAACGGTTCATCGCGTAGCGAGCGAAGGATCGGAAGGCCGGCCGCCACGACACGCTCATAGACCGCGTCGGGGTCGCCAACCTCGAAATTGATCAGCAAACCTGATGTGCGGCCCCGTCCTTCCTCCGGGATCGTTTCGTGGTCGCCGTGCACGATGCCGAGATTGACCCGGCGGTCCTCGGTCGACTGCAGATGCACATACCAGTCGCTCTCGAACAGCGGCTTGAAGGCGAAATGCTCGACATAAAATTCTTTCGTACCGGCGACGTCGCCTGTCATCAGCACCGGATAGTAGCTCGTCGTCTTCATCTTTCCTTCTCCCGTCAAACAACATACAGTCTGCATGTAAATGCAATTAACATACAGGCTGCATGTATGCAACGAGAATCCGCGCGCCGCTCCAATCGCGATCGCACCGAGGCGACGCGCGCCGACCTGATCGACGCCGCGCGAAAACTGTTCACCGAAAAGTCCTATGCCGAGACCGGCACGCCGGAGATCGTCGCCGCCGCCGGCGTCACCCGCGGCGCGCTCTATCACCATTTCGCCGACAAGCAGGCGCTGTTTGCCGCCGTGGTCGAGCAGGAGGCTGCCGCGGTGGCCGAAGAGGTCGAGCGCGCCTCGCCCGCCTCGCTCCCTGCCCGCGACGCGCTGATCGCCGGCTCGGACGCCTATCTGGCGGCGATGCGGGCGCCGGGCCGCACTCGGCTGCTGCTGCTGGACGGGCCTGCCGTGCTCGGCCGATCCGCCATGGATGAGATCGACAACCGCCATGGCAACCGTTCGCTGCGCGAAGGCCTCGTCGCGGCGATGCGCGAGCAGTCCATGGCAAGACTGCCAATCGAGCCGCTGACCGCATTGCTCGCCGCTGCCTTCGACCGCGCCGCGCTTGCCGTCGAAGCGGGAGCATCGAGCGGCGACTACCGCGCCGTGCTCATGGCGCTGATCGACGGTCTGTCTCCGGCTCCTCCTCGGTCCACACGCCCGGCTCCATCTCGTTGAAGCAGCCGAGCCCTCGTTTGAACCGGTCGATCAGCCAGGCCGCAGCCGGCTTCGGGCTGCTGTCATTGCGATGCATGGCAAAAAGCGGCGAACGCGCCTCCCTGAAGACCTCGAGGTCGAGCTCCACCAGCCTGCCGCTTGCCAGATCGTCGGCGATCAGCCAGCGCGGCAGGCCTCCCCAGCCAAGCCCCTCCCGCATCAGCATATGCTTGGTGCGCATGTCGGTCAGCCGCCATGTGCGGTAGGCGAAGACGCCGAAATCGCGTCCCTTGGTGCGCTCGGACTGGTCGGTGACGACGAGCTGCGTATGTTCGCGCGCATCCTCGAGCGTCACAGGCTTCGGCAGCAGCGCCAGTGGATGGCTGGGCGCGGCGGCCAGCACGATCGACATGAAGCCGATGCGCACGAGGTGGACGTCGACCTCGCCCAGCATGCCGCCGATACCGAGGTCGGCCTGCCCGCTGAGCACATGATCGGGAATGACGCCAAGCGTGCCGATATGCAGGCGCAGCATCACGGTCGGAAACTGCGCCTCGAACGCCTTCAGCACCCGCACCAGCACCGGCGACGGCAGCGCCGCATCGACCGACAGCGCAACTTCGGCCTCCAGTCCCTGATGATGGCCGTCGACCCGCGAGCGCATCCGCTGCAGCACGCCGATCATGCGCCGCGCATCTTCGAGCATCGCCCGTCCGACATCGGTCAGTTGCGGTTCGCGCGTCCCCTCGCGCTCGAACAGTTTCAGCCCAAGCTGCGCCTCCAGGTTGGCGATACCATAGCTGATGACGGATTGCGCCCGGTTCAGCTTGCGGCCGGCGGCCGAGAAACTGCCGGTGTCGGCAACCGCCACCAGGATCTGCAACTGGTCGAGCGTCGGATTGGGCTGCATCGTTATATCTATTTTGTGGATGGATCGTATAGAAAATATACCAGTTTTTCGAATGAGTCGAGCGACCCATATTCAGCGGGACAGTTCAATCCCACTGGAGAGCCCCGCAATGTCCATTCTTCTTGTCACCTCGAGCCCGCGCGGCGCCGCCTCGCACTCGACCCGCATCGCCACCGAGCTTGCCAACAAGCTGCTTGCCGCCGATCCGTCGAACACGCTTGTCGTGCGCGATCTCGTCGCCAATCCGCTGCCGCATATCGATCCCGACTATTCGACCGGCATCAACACGCCCGCCGAGGCGCGCAGCCAGCGCCAGGCCGAAGTCGTCGGCGTCTCCGACGCGGTGCTCGACGAGCTGTTCGCCGCCGACACCATCATCCTCGCCACCGGCTTCATCAACTTCGGCATCTCCTCGACCCTGAAGTCGTGGGTCGATCACGTCGCCCGTTCGGGAAAGACCTTCTCCTACGGCGAAGGCGGGCCGAAGGGTCTCGTCAACGGCAAGAAGGTCTATATCGTGCTCGCTTCCGGCGGCATCTATTCCGAGGGCGCGGCCGTGCAGATGGATCACGCCATCCCCTATCTGCGTGGCGTGCTCGGCTTCCTCGGCATGACCGATGTCGACGTCATCCGCATCGAAGGCGTCGGCATGGGCCCGGACGCCGTTGATGCCGCGATCGCCAAGGCGTCTGCCAAGGTCAACGCGGTGGTGGCCGGAACCGCCGGCAAGCAGGTTGCGGCAGCGGCGTAACGCACGACGCCATCCCGACCGAAGCAAAAAGGCAGGCGCCAGCGCGGCGCCTGCCTTTTTTGCCCGTGGTGCCTGCTCATTCGGCCAGGGCATTGCGCCCAGTCCAGATTCAGTAGATAGCCGTGCAACGCCATTGGTTATTCTGCCGGTCTGCGCTATCGGTCGCTGATGTTCCTGTCCGTTGCTACAACACATGGTCCGGCCACAGACCTCGGTTTCTTGCTGCACAAGCATCCCGATCGTCTGCACGAGACTGAGCTCGCTTTCGGAAAGGCGTGGTTGTTCTATCCCGAGGCAACCGAGGAGCGTTGCGAGGCCGCACTTCTCCTCGATGTCGACCCGATCGGGCTCGTACGGGGCAAGGGCCAGGCGGAAGGCCTGCTGGACCAGTATGTAAACGACAGGCCATATGCGGCATCGTCCTTCCTGTCGGTGGCGCTCAACAAAATGCTGCGGACCGCGATGACCGGCATTTCAAAGGAGCGCCAGGAACTGGCCGAAAGTGCGCTGCCGCTGGAGGCCGTGGTGACACCGCTGCCGATGCATGCGGGCGAGGCTCTGGTTCGAGACCTGTTCGAGCCCTTGGGGTGGACCGTCGATCTGACGCCGATCGAGAATGTCGGGCATCGGGCAGGCAAATGGCGATACGGTCATCTCAAGCTGACCGGGACAGGCCGGCTGAGCGGCTTGCTGAACCACCTCTATGTCCTGATCCCTGTGTTGGACGACGCAAAGCACTACTGGGTCGGCGAGGCCGAGATCGACAAGCTGCTGTCAAAGGGTGAAGGCTGGCTGGAAAACCATCCCGCCAAAGACCTGATCGTGCGCCGCTATCTGCGCAATCGCGGTGCGTTGGCCCGCATCGCCCTGGAGCGGCTCGCTCCCGAGACGGCCGACGAGGCACTGCCCCCCGAAGTCAGGGACGCGCCCGAGGAAGCGCTGGAGGTGCCTATTCGGCTGAACGACCTGCGCATGGACGCGGTGGTCGATGCCATTCGGGCGACCGGCGGAACCGTCATCGCCGATCTGGGATGCGGCGAAGGCAAGCTGCTCTATCGCCTCGTGCGCGAGCGATGGGTCCACAAGCTGTTCGGGCTCGACCCCGCAGTGCGCGAACTGGAATGGGCTGCGAAGCGTCTCAAGCTGAACGAGTTCGGTGGACCGCCCGAAGGTCGGGTCACGCTGTTGCATGGATCGCTGACATACCGAGACGGCCGCTGGGCCGAGGCCGACGTCGCCGTGCTGGTCGAGGTCATCGAGCACCTCGACCAAGACAGGCTGCCCTTGATCGAACGCATCGTTTTTGGCGAGACGGCGCCAAAATCCGTGATCGTCACCACTCCGAATGCGGAGTACAACGCACTGTTTCCGAACCTGGCCCCGGGCAACTTCCGCCACCCGGACCATCGCTTCGAATGGAGCCGGGCGCAGTTCGAAGCCTGGGCTGACAAAATCGGTAAGATCTATGGCTATGCCGCCGCCTTCAGCGGTATCGGGGCTGTTGACGCCGTCCTGGGCGCGCCCACGCAAATGGCGGTGTTCACGCGGTGAGAGAGCCCGACAAGACCGACCTCGCCCTTCCCGATTTCTCGCTGGTGGTGCTGATCGGCTCGACCGGATCGGGCAAATCGAGCTTTGCCGCCAAGCACTTCCTGCCGACCGAAGTCATCTCCTCGGATCGCTGCCGCGCGCTTGTGTCCGACGACGAGACCAATCAGGACGTTTCGGCGGACGCCTTCGAGTTGATGCGCGAGATCGTTGGCAAACGACTCAAGCATCGCAAGCTGGCAGTTGTCGACGCCACCAACGTGCGCGCAGCCGACCGCAAGGCGTGGATCGAATTGGCGCGCAAGTGGCATGCTCTACCAGTCGCCGTCGTCATCGATCCAGGCGTCGACGTCTGCATCGCGCGCAATGCAGCGCGACCTGACCGACAATTCGGCGCCGGTGTGGCCCAACGCATGACGACCGAGATCCGCAAGGGTCTTGGCGGCCTGCAACGCGAGGGCTTCCGCCAGGTCTGGAAGCTTGGCAGCGAGGCCAGCGTCGATGCCGCCAAGGTCTCGCGCCAACCGCTGTGGACCGACAAGCGGGACGACTCCGGTCCGTTCGACATCATTGGCGACATCCACGGCTGCGCCGACGAACTTCAGACCCTGCTTGGCCAACTCGGCTACAGCGTCGCCTGGTCCGAGGATCGCGGCGACCGAACGGTCGTCGTCACCCCGCCGGAGGGACGCAAGGCCGTCTTTGTCGGAGATATCGTCGATCGCGGTCCCAACTCGCCCGACGCGCTGCGCATCGTCATGGGCATGGTGGCGGCCGGCACTGCCTACTGTGTCCAGGGCAATCACGAACGCAAGCTCGGCCGCTGGCTGGAAGGCCGCAAGGTCACGGTCGCCCACGGCCTGCAGCAAACCATCGACCAGTTGGATGCTCAGGATCGCGGCCTCCGAGAGGCTCTGCCGGCTTTCCTTGACGGTCTGCGCAGCCACGTCTGGCTGGACGGTGGACGCCTGGCGGTTGCCCACGCCGGCCTCAAGGAAGAGATGATCGGACGTGGTTCGGGCGCCGTGCGCGAATTCGCCCTTTATGGCGAGACCACGGGCGAGATCGATGAATTCGGCCTGCCCGTCCGCGCCGACTGGGCCACAGCCTATCGCGGCAAGACGGCCGTGATCTACGGGCATACGCCGATGCTGTCGGCGGAATGGCTCAACAACACCCTGTGCATCGACACCGGCTGCGTTTTCGGCGGCAAGCTGACGGCCTTGCGCTGGCCGGAGCGCGAACTTGTCGAGGTGCCGGCAATCCAGGTCTGGTCCGAACCGATACGTCCTTTGGGTGGATCCGATCCCGGCAAATCGGCCCAGGCCGACGCCGACGGCGTGCTCGACTATCAGGACGTCTCGGGTCGCCGCTGGATCGAGACCGAACTAAGGGGCCGGATCGTCGTGGCCGAAGAGAACGCGGCGGCGGCACTGGAAGTGATGAGCCGCTTCGCGCTGGCGCCGCAATGGCTGGTGTATCTGCCGCCAACGATGTCGCCGTCCGAGACCAGCAACCAAAGCGACTGGCTCGAGCGCCCAGAGGAAGCCTTCGCTCATTTTCGCGAACGTGGCGTCGCTCAGGTCGTGTGCGAGGAAAAGCATATGGGTTCGCGAGCCGTCATCGCGTTGTGCCGGAACGCAAGGGCGGCGCGCGAGCGCTTCGGTGTGTCAGGAAACGAGACCGGCGCGATCTGGACCCGGACGGGGCGCTCCTTTTTCAAGGATCCGCCACGACGGAAGGCCTGCTCGCCCGTCTTCGCGCGAGCGTCGATGCGGCGGACCTGTGGAACGAACTGAGCAGTGACTGGCTGCTGCTGGACGCCGAGATAATGCCCTGGTCGGCCAAAGCCGGCAGCCTGATCGAAAGCCAGTATGCGCCGGTGGCGACCTCCTCGGCCGCCGGCTTCCAGGCGAGCCGCGAGGCGTTGGCCCGGGCATTGGCGCGCGGCGTCGATGCCGCCGGCCTGAATGCCCGGTTCGATGACCGGGCCGCGCGCGCGACCAAATACGCCACCGCCTGGGCACCCTACGTATGGCCGGTCACTGGCATCGACGACCTGAAGGTCGCGCCGTTCCACCTACTCGCCAGCGAAGGACATGTCTGGTTCGACAAGGACCACGTCTGGCACATGACGCTTGCGGCCCGTCTGACTGCCGACGATGGCGTGGTGACCGGCACGCGGTGGCGTACGCTCGATCTGGCCGACGCCAATGCGTGCGCGGAAACGATCGCTTGGTGGGAGGCGCTGACCGGTTCGGGCGGGGAAGGCATGGTCGTCAAGCCGCGCGACTTCGTGAGCCGCGGCAAAAAGGGGCTGATCCAGCCGGCGTTGAAGGTGCGCGGCCGGGAGTATCTGCGCATCATCTACGGCCCCGAATACGATGCGCAGGATAACCTCGTTCGCCTGCGGGAACGTGGGCTGGGCGGCAAGCGCAGTCTGGCGCACAGGGAGTTCGCTCTCGGTCACGAGGCGCTGAAGCGGTTTGTGGCACAGGAACCGCTGCGGCGGGTACACGAGTGTGTGTTCGGCGTGCTGGCACTGGAAAGCGAGCCGATCGACCCAAGGCTGTAGCAATGATAGTCCTAGCCGAAGATTCGCTCGCCCTGCTCGTCGACCAGTTGGATGCCTTTCTTGATCGAGATGTCGACGGCATCGTCCAGGCCGGCGAAACGGTCGGCGCGGATGAAACGGTGTTCCTTCGTCACGCCGTCGATTTCCTTCGAGACCACGCCGCAGGTCTGGTACTGGCCGTCGGCCTTGTAGGGCGTGGCGCTGATCAGGAAACCCTTGTGCTCGACCTGCTTTGCCGGCGCCGCGTTCTTGGGTTCGCCCGCATCGCCGCCGCCACCGCCGAAAAGCTTTTTCAGAAAAGACATGGTTCAAATCTCCACTTTCACCTCGGCGCAAAATGCCTGCGCCGGTTCTCATTATCGCATTTAGGCGTCACGACGGTGCCGCGCCAGCATGATCCAATGTCCCGCCCCGTTCCAGCCCCTTGATGAAGACGGCGACCAGGAGCTCGATCTGCTCCCAAGTCTCGTCCGCCTGGCGCCCGGCGGAATTCGCGGCATAGCCGCTGGTGACGATGCCATGCACGCTTGACCACAAGGTGCGGGCGGCGATCCGCAGGCGGTTTTCGTCGAGGCCGAAGCGGCCGTCGGCGAGCACCCTGGCGATGATCTGCAGCAGTTCGCTGAGCCGCGCCTCATAGGCGTCCGGCTCCGCATGCGCCGGCTGGCGGCGGTTGAAGGCAAGCAAGGCCGGCCAGCTCGCCGGATGCGCCTCCACGAAGCCGGCATAGGCGCGCGCCAGCGCCAGCAGGCATTGCCGCGTGTCGGTCACCCCCGCCTTTTTGAGTTCGGCCATCGCTGCGGCGCCGGCTTCACCCAGCCGATCGAGCAGCCGCATGTTCACGGCGCGATGCAGGTCGTCGATATCCCGGAACAGATTGTATATGGAACCGACCGCGATGCCGGCCTCGGTGGCGATGGTCCTGGCCTTCAGGTTCTCCGCCCCGCCGGCTTCGATCAGATTCTCCGCGATGGCGATGACGCGCTCGCTCATCTCTTCCTTGTCCAGTGCCAAACCTTGTCTCCGCATCATCTCCGCCGCCTCTCGGGCGCGGCAACGGATGCCGGTTTACCATAATCCATTCTGCATGAACAGCGTTCAAAAAACATCTTGAACAATGTTCATCTTCTGCTACATTCCTTTTGTGAACAACGTTCATAAAGGGAGAACGAACAAATGCTCAGTCTTATCAGGACATTGCTGGACGGCGCCGGCGCCAAGGCCGAGGACCGGCTGAAGGACCAGTTCGCCGTCGACCTCTCGCCCAGCACATCCGCGATGCCGAAGCCGGCCTCGCCTGCGCCAAGCAGACGCTCGCCTCGCTGATCGTGCGTCAGCGCGCCGAACAGGCCAGCCTCGACCAACTCGACCGCCGCATCGCCGATCTGGAGACGCGCACCCGCAGCGCCCTTGCCGCGGGAGCCGAGGCCCTCGCCCACGATGGCGCTTCCGCCATCGCCGAACTGGAGAACGAACGCGAGGGCCGCCGCACCACCGTGCGCAGCCTGACCGAGAATACCTTGCGCATGCGCCTGTCGCTGGAACAGGCGCACCGACGCA
>NZ_RZOT01000799.1:0-1691 GCF_003999085.1 Mesorhizobium sp. M4A.F.Ca.ET.090.04.2.1 | reverse complement strand
GTGCTGTGCGTCGAAAGCTATATCGGCCGCCTGGGCGGACGCGAGGGTGTCAAGATCGAGGAGCAGATCCTGATCACCGAGACCGGCAACCCGCAGCTCTCGCGCTATCCCCTCGACGAGCGGCTACTGGGCTGAATCAGCGATCGCTTCGCGTAACGCCGCTACCGTCTCTGGCGGCGTGGCGCGGGCGGTGATGAACGGCAGGCCTTTGCGCCGCTTGGTCCAGCCAACGACCTTCACTTCTCGCGCGGCCGGCTCGAAGCGTTTGGCCAGCGCCCAGCTCTCGCAGTCGATCGCCGCGACATCGGCACTGCCCTCGGCAATGGCGACAATCGAGGAGCGATGCCCGCCGCTCTCGATCTGCGAAGCAAAAATGTCGAGGCTTTCGCCCATCGCCTCCAGGTCGCGCGTCAGCCCGAGCAGTCCGGACATGGAATCCGGATTGTTGAAGGCGAAGCGTTTGCCACGGATGAGATCGAGCGGGATCGAGGCGCTGCCATCAGCCGGCGATGCTACGAACGGCCCGCCGTCCGCCGGCATGACGATGGCGCTGGAATAGAGCTCGCCCTGCCCGCCCTCGATGGCATCGTAGCTCGGCTGGCCGATCACCTGGACGTGGCTCGCGAGCCCCAGTTCCATCGGCCCCCAACAGGTCTGCCCGAACAGCAGCGCCGGATGCAGCCAGAGCCCGTGGAAATCGAGGTCGCTCGCCGGCAGCGTCGCCGGATCGGGCGCGATGACCTTGCCGGCTGCGTCGCGGATGCCGCCGGGCACCGGCGGCAGGTCGCCATTGCCGCGGACGAGTATCTCCGGCGCGTCGATGCCCTTCTGCCTGATGGCTTCACGCAGCCGCGCCCATTGCGCATCGACCTCGCCCCTCGCCTCGGGCCAGTCATACATCGGCAAGGCCGCAACGAATTCGCTCATGCCTGGATTTGACCGCTGTTCTGGAAAACTGACAAGATCGCGGACGCGAGCCGCCCGCAGCATAGATGCCGCGTGGCGGCTATACCGGGATCATTCCTTCGGCGGCTCGGCCGGAACCGGCGCGCTGCCTAGCCCATTGACGTTGCGCGCCCGAACCCGCGGCTTGAATGCCCGGCCCGGCTCCGGCGCGCGCCGCAGCACCGGATGGACGATTGGCTCCTTCGCCTTGAAGGCATGCGCCTTGAGCAGCGCGAAATAGTTCGGGTAGGCATAGCCATTGTTCATCCGCAGCCACTCCTCGCGGCGGTCGCGGAACAGCTTCGGCAGTCTGTACCAGGCAACCGTCGGGCTCTTGTGATGAACGAAATGCAGATTGTTGTTGAGGAACAGGAAGGACAGCGGCGAGCGCTCGATGATCACCGTGCGCCCTTCCGGATGCTCCGACCACTGATGCTCGGCATAGGTGCGGATCGAAATCATCGACTGGCCGAGCCAAACCGGCACCAGGATGTAGAGCCACAGCGGAATGCCGAAGCCGAACGTCACGATCGGCACGACTACGGCAAGGCCGACGGCGTGCAGCAGCCATGCCTTGCGGATCGCCTTGTCGCCGGCAGCAATCTGCTTGGCGTCGTCGATGAAGAAACCGATCGACGACAGCCACGGACCGAGAATGAGCCGGCCTATCATCGTGTTGTTGACCTTCAGCAGGAATTTCATCGCCGGCGGCAACTCCTCATGCATCCAGAGCGCCTGATAATAGC
>NZ_RZOT01000798.1:0-1694 GCF_003999085.1 Mesorhizobium sp. M4A.F.Ca.ET.090.04.2.1 | reverse complement strand
GGGCTCGATCCCGACAATATCGCCGAGGTGCTCGCCAGGACCGGGCTGAAGGAAATGCATTTCGCGGCACTTGCCGATGTGCCGAGCGCCATGCGCTACCGCAACCCGCGCGTCGGCATGGGCGGCAGCGATCTCGACCGCGAATACCGAACCACGGTGACCGACGGGGCATTGGTGGCGGCGACCATCGCGGCCGTCAGGGCCTGACCCCGGGGAAGATGCGATGACCGAAGGACGCTCGCCGATCGACCGCGTTTCGCCCGAAGATGAGCCCGCCATCCTCGCGCTCAACAACGAGCATGCGGCGGAACTGTCCTGGCTTGAAGCCGAGCGGCTCTCCTTCCTGCTCGGAGAGGCGTTTTATGCGCGCCGCATTGGCGCGCTCGAGGCCTTCATCATGACCTTCGACCAGGACGCCGACTACGACAGCCCGAACTTCCTCTGGTTCCGCGAACGCTACCCGCGCTTCGTCTATGTCGACCGGGTCGTCGTCGCCGCAGCGGCGCGCGGCCTTGGCCATGCCCGCCGGCTCTACGAGGATCTGTTCGAGTATGTCGCGCGCTCCGGCCAAGCGATCGTCACCTGCGAGGTGAATGCCGATCCGCCCAATCCGGCTTCGGACGCCTTTCATGCGGCGCTGGGATTCGCCGAGGTCGGCGACGCGGTCATCCATGGCGGCAAGAAGGCCGTGCGCTACTACCTCCGACAACTCGCCTGAGCGCCGGCGAGCGGCACTGGCGCATGAAACAAGCCGTCGCTAAAGTGATCGTCTCCGCCACTGGGGGCGAACCGTGATGCCAAGCAACGTCTTCCGCTTCGACGAGCGCTGGGACATTCCAGAAGCGACGCCGCAGGAAGTGTGGGATGTGCTGTCCGACGCCGAGTTGCTTCCGCTCTGGTGGGGCGACGTCTACAAGGAGGTCGTGCCGCTCGACAAGAAGGGCAAGGGCGTGGTCGGCTCGCGGGCCAGGGCCCGCGCCCGCGGCGCCCTGCCCTACGAACTGAACTTCATCATCGAGGCGGCCGAGCTCGAACCCGGCCGGCTTGTGGTGGTCAAGACCTTTGGCGATTTCGACGGTCTGTGGCGGGCGGAGCTGTCGCCCTCGGGGAATGGCACCCGGGTCAACCTGATCTGGCAGGTCACGGTGCTGAGGCCGATCCTGAAGTTTCTGGCGCCACTGCTGAGGCAGGCCTTTGCCTGGAACCACCGCTGGACGACGCCGCGTGGCGAAGCCGGCCTGCGCCGCTATCTGTCCGGACGGAAAAATCGCCAGGCAGCCTGATCCAGGCCCAGCGACGGCGGCGAAAAGGGGGCCATAACGGCCCCTTCTCTATTCACGTGATGGCAAGTGTCAGCCGGCGGCGGCAACAGCGCGCTTGGCCATGACCGCGATTAGATTGGCCCGGTACTCCGCCGAAGCGTGGATGTCGCTCATCAGGTTCTTCGCCGGCACCTTCACGCCATCGAGAGCCGCAGCCGCGAAGTTCTTCGCCAGCGCCGCCTCAATCTCCTTCGAGCGGAACACGCCATCGTCGCCGGCGCCGGTAACGGCGGCACGGACCCCGTCCTTGCCCTTGGCCACGAACACGCCGACGATCGCATAGCGCGAGGCCGGGTTGCGGAACTTTTCGTAGGCCGCCTTGGCCGGCGCGGTGAAGCTCACCGCCGTGATGATCTCGCCATCCTTCAGCGC
>NZ_RZOT01000797.1:0-1695 GCF_003999085.1 Mesorhizobium sp. M4A.F.Ca.ET.090.04.2.1 | reverse complement strand
CTCCAGCAACACGCTTTTCCAAGGCGAGCACGAGATCGGCATCGAGCACCATGGTGCGCTCTATCGGTTGAAGATCACCCGCCAGGGCAAGCTGATCCTCAACAAGTAAGCAGCAACCGACGACCGGCTGAAGGCAGGGGAAGACATGGACCAGCGCGTGAAACCCACACCGCATGAAATCCGGCGGGCGCGGGAAGACAATCCGAAAGCGCGCGAGCGCGACCTTGCCGCCGAACTCGGCATCTCGGAAGCGGAGCTCGCCGCGGCCCATTGCGGGCAGGGCGTCGTGCGGGTCGAGCCGCGCGTCAACGATTTGCTGACCGGCCTCGAAGCTGTCGGCGAGGTGATGGCGCTGACCCGCAATGAGAGCGCCGTTCACGAGAAGATCGGCGTCTACGACAAGGTCGTCACCGGCAACCACAACGCCATGGTGCTCGGCGAGAACATCGACCTGCGCATCTTCCCGAAAGTCTGGGCGCACGGCTTTGCCGTCGAGAAGCGCGACGGCGGCGACATCCGCCGCAGCCTGCAGTTCTTCGATGCTTCGGGCGAGGCGGTGCACAAGGTGCATCTGAGGCCCGCCTCGAACCTCTACGCCTACCATAAGCTGGTGGCGGAACTGGAATCGTCGAACCAGGAGCCGATCGTTTCCGTGTCGGCAAGCGGGAGCGACGACGAGGCCGAGGTCGAGGGGCAGGCGGCCAGCATCGACGATCTGCGCGACCGGTGGAGCAGGCTCACCGACGTGCATCAGTTCTTCGGCATGCTCAAGACGCTGAAGCTCAGCCGCCGCCAGGCTGTGCGCATGGTCGGCCAGGATTATGCCTGGCTGCTCGACAAGGATGCCGTAGCTGCCATGTTCCACCACGCCGCCGAAGGCGCGATGCCGATCATGTGCTTCGTGGGCAACCGCGGCTGCATCCAGATCCATTCCGGTCCGATCAAGTCGGTCAAGCCGATGGGACCGTGGATCAACGTGCTCGACGAGACGTTCCACCTGCATCTCAGGAACGACCGCATCCACGAGGTCTGGGCCGTGCGCAAGCCGACCAAGGACGGTCACGTCACCTCGCTCGAAGCCTACGGCGCCGACGGCAAGATGATCGTCCAGTTCTTTGGCAAGCGTCACGAAGGCGAGGGCGAGCGCGACGACTGGCGCTTCCTGGCCGAAAACCTGCCGCGCATTCCAAGCCCGACCGCGGCCTGAGGACGATGACCATGGTTTCCTTCCCCAGGCTGTCGCCGCTGACGCTCGCCCTGGCGATCGTGCTTTCGCTGCTCCTCGGCGTCCCGCAGGCTCGCGCCGAGAAAGCGGCGGCCTTTGCCGATACGTCGAAGATCATTGCCATCGGTGGCTCGATCACCGAGATCGTCTATGCGCTTGGCGAACAGGGCCATCTCGTCGCGCGCGACTCGACCAGCCGCTATCCGGAAGCCGCACTCAAGCTGCCCGACGTCGGCTATATGCGCCAGCTGTCGCCGGAAGGCGTGCTGTCGGTCAATCCATCGGGAATACTGGCCTTGCACGGCAGCGGCCCGAAGGAAGCGGTCGAGGTGCTGAAGAAGTCGAGCGTTCCGTTCATCGATGTGCCCGAACACTACACCCATGACGGGATCCTGGAGAAGATCCGCGTCGTCGGCAAGGCGCTCGGCGTCGATGCCAAGGCGGACAGGCTGGCCGCCGAGGTCGACGCC
>NZ_RZOT01000796.1:0-1700 GCF_003999085.1 Mesorhizobium sp. M4A.F.Ca.ET.090.04.2.1 | reverse complement strand
GTGCAGCACCGAGGCGGCGGCGGCGCCGGCGAAGGCGCCGACAAGCATCTTGCCCTCGAGCCCGATATCGAAGACGCCCGCGCGCTCCGAATAGAGGCCGGCGAGGCATGCCAGGAGCAGCGGCACCGACAGGCGGATGGTCGAGTCGAGTATCTGCACAATGGCGATGAAGAAATCCATCTCAGGCGCCCTTCCCCTTGACCGCTTCGATGCCGACCGCTTTTGGGCTGACCGAAGCGAACAGCGCCTGGACATAGGGCCGGAACATATGTTCGAGCGCGCCGGCGAACAGGATGACCAGGCCCTGGATGATGACGATCATGTCGCGCGAAATCGCCGGCATCTCGAAGGCAAGCTCGGCGCCACCCTGGTAGAGCATGCCGAACAGGATCGCCGCCAGCACGATGCCGACCGGATGCAGACGTCCCATCAGCGCCACCGCGATGCCGACGAAACCGGCGCCGGAGACGAAATCGAGCGCGACATTGTGCTGGTCGCCCATGGTCGGGTTCAGCGCCATCATGCCGGCCAGCGCGCCCGAGATCATCATCGCGACAATGACGATTCGCGTTTCCGAAATGCCGGCATAGCGCGCCGCCTTCGGGCTGTGGCCATAGGTGCGCATCTCGTAGCCCAGCCTGGTGCGCCAGATCAGCAGCCAGACCAGGAACGCCATCAGCAGCGCAAGCAGGAAGCAGACGTTGAGCGGCGCCGAGCGAATCTTGGCGCCGAACAGTTCGATCACCCAGTTGAGCTTCGGCAATTGCGCGCCGTCGAGGAAGGTGCGCGTCTGCGGCGCCATCGACCCGAGCGGCTTCAGGAAGCCGACCAGCGCGTAGACCATGACGCTGGCGGCGATGAAGTTGAACATGATGGTGGTGATGACGATGTGCGAGCCGCGCCGGGCCTGCAGATAGGCCGGGATCAGCGCCCACAGCGCCCCCATCGCCGCGGCGGCGACGATTGCCAGCGGAAAGGTCAGCCACCATGGCAGAATGCTGTCGAAGGCGAGGCAGACGACGCCGATGCCGAGCCCGGCTATGTAGCCCTGGCCCTCACCGCCGATGTTGAACAGGCCGCAATGCGCCGCGACCGCCACCGACAGCCCGCTGAAGATGAAGGTGGTGGCGTAGAAGAGCGTGAACGCGATGCCCGTCCCCTTGCCGAAGGCGCCCTGGACCAGGATGACCGCGGCGCGGAACGGGTTTTCTCCGACCAGGACCACCACGAAGCCGGCGACGACGAAGGCGACGAACAGGTTGATCACCGGGATCAGGCCGTAATCGGCCCAGGCCGGAAGCTTGGCGTAGGGCGTGCTCATTCCGCGGCCTCCCGCTGCTCGACGCCGGCCATCAGCAGGCCGAGCTCGCCTTCTGTCGCTTCCGGACCGCGCTCGCCGACAATGCGGCCGGCGAACATCACCAGGATGCGGTCGGAGAGCGAGCGGATCTCGTCCAGCTCGACCGACACCACCAGCACCGCCTTGCCCTGGTCGCGCATGGCGATCAGCCGCTTGTGGATGAATTCGATTGCGCCGACATCGACGCCGCGCGTCGGCTGGCCGACGATCAGCACGCCCGGATCCTGCTCCATTTCCCGCGCCAGCACGATCTTCTGCTGGTTGCCGCCGGAGAAATTGGCCGTTTTCAGCCGGCAGTCGGCGGGGCGGATGTCGTATTTGGCGATCTTGTCCTTGGCGT
>NZ_RZOT01000795.1:0-1707 GCF_003999085.1 Mesorhizobium sp. M4A.F.Ca.ET.090.04.2.1 | reverse complement strand
GTCGCGAACGTCGGCGTTCCTGGTGACGAGCAGGAAATTGCCGAAGCCAAGACTCGGCTTGAAGCGGCGCAGCAGCGCGAGGGCCCAGCGGGGATCGCCGAAGAAAAAGTTCGCGATGCGGGACGCCAAGCCCTTGGCGCGGAGCCGTTCAATGTCGAAAGGCGGCATTTCCGACAGCGGTCGCTGGCTTTTCTGGGCCGCGCGGACTTTATCGAAGTACTTTAACTTGATCATGCACGTTCAAGCCCCCCGGCTGTCCACCTCATTGCGATGCCGGCCGTCTCTTGGCCTATGGTCGCATCGGCTCGGAGTATGTGATTCTTTTCACAATCATCTGTGTCCAGCCCATCGCCTCCGCGAAATCACATCGCCGATCTTGCCAGTTCGAAATTGGCGATGAGGAATTCATTCGCGGCCTTGTTGGCGAAAGGTATCCAGCGCACCCGCTGCTCCGAGAAGTCCGGATGCCTGGTCGTGAAAATCGCCAGTTCGCGTTTGGCCTCATCGACACGGCCGCTGCGCATCAAGGCGCCGATCTTCAGGTATCGGGCGTAGAAATAGCCAGGCGACAGGTTGAGCGAACGATCGGCCGTGGCGATCACGGCCGGCCAGTTCTCGACGAAACTGTAGGCGACCCCCAGTTCCCCCAGATTGTGGAACCGGTAGAGATCGAAAGGACTCAGCCGCTCGGTATCGAGGAAGAACGGTATGGCGTCGGCGGCATCTCCAAGCAGAAGCTTGGCGCTGCCCATGGCCGAGCGCGCAAAGGCAAAGCTCGGGTTGATGTGCAGCGCTTCCTCGAGATGCTCGATCGCGGCCCGCGGCTGACCCCGCATGATATCGATGACGCCAAGATGGGCGTGCGGGCGCGCGTCCAGGCTGTCCATCAGCAAGGCCTTGCGCGCGTACTGCTCGACCTTGTCCAGGTCATCGCTGTCGCCAAAACGCAGCCACGCCCGCCAGAAATACCACCATGCCAGCTCGTTCAGCACGGCGCTGGAATTGGCGTCCTCCCGATAGGCCTTTTCGAAGAAATCCAGGGCGATTTCGGTATCGCCGCGCGTGCGCCGGTTCATGTGCCAGCGACCGCGTCGAACCAATTGCCAGGTCTCCAGGCTTTCCCACGGCACCTGGAAGGTGCGCGCCTGTTCGGCCCGGTCCACTTCCTTGTCGAGCATCGAGACGATCTCGCTGCCGATCTGGTCGCGCAGCTTGAAGATGTCGACGAGGTCGCGGTCGAAGCGCTGCGACCAGACCAGCCGTCCGTTCGAGGTGTCGGCAAGCGAGGTGTTGAGGCGGATCTGGCTGCCATTGCGCGTCAGAGTGCCGCTGACGATGTAGCGCGCGCCAAGCGCGTTGCCGATTACCCGCGTGCCCAGGCTATCGTCGCGAAATTGGAAGCTGGAGCTCTTGGCGATCACTGAAAGCCATCTCGTGTTCGAGAGGCCGTAGATAATGTCCTCGGCGATGCCATCGGCCATGTAGCCGACGTCGCGCTCGCCACCATCGCCGGCGAAAGGCAGCACGGCAATCGCCGGCGGGCCTTTGGGCGGCGACTTTTGCTGGCTGACGGCTGGCGAAATGGCGGCGAGCGGCGCCGCTGGCGACGCATTGCCACCGCGGCCCGCTATCATCACCCGCACCGGCAGCGCGATGTTCTTCAGCATGAATTCGCCAAGGTCGGTGAATTCGGCCGCGGTCTTGTCC
>NZ_RZOT01000794.1:0-1710 GCF_003999085.1 Mesorhizobium sp. M4A.F.Ca.ET.090.04.2.1 | reverse complement strand
GGCTAATGCACCGAAATCCGATAATTGTCGCCCAAAAGCATGCGCTTCGGCCGACGAAATTGTCTGAAACGTAGAGCGCCGCTTTCAGAATGCAAAAAGGGGCCCACAGGGCCCCTTTGAACACACGGCGAAAAGCCCGGGCTCAGGCGGCCGCGGCTTCCTCTTCCGTACCTTCAGCTTCGATGCGGGCGCGGTCGCCGGCGCCCTTGGCCGAGGTGTCGCGGTCGACAAACTCGATCACCGCCATGGCGGCATTGTCGCCGTGGCGGAAGCCCGCCTTCATGATGCGCAGGTAGCCGCCGTTGCGGGAGGCGTAGCGCGGCGCGATCGTCTCGAACAGGCGCTTGACGACGCCCTCATTGCCGATCTGGGCGATCACCTGACGGCGCGCATGCAGATCTCCGCGTTTGCCGAGCGTCACCAGCTTCTCGACGATCGGACGCAGGTCCTTCGCCTTCGGCAGGGTGGTGACGATCTGCTCGTGCTCGATCAGAGACACGGCGAGGTTGGCGAACATAGACTTGCGGTGGCTTACGCTGCGGGCGAAGCGACGGCCTTTGAAACCGTGGCGCATGGCTCTTTTCCTTCTTCAGTTGTTCAAGAGGCCACGGCCTCTGATGGTTTTCCGCATGACCGTCGGATCGACCGGCTCACGCCGCCGATCCTTGGAATTCATGCTCAATATTGGTCTTCGTAACGCTTGGCGAGGTCTTCGATGTTTTCCGGCGGCCAGTCCGGCACTTCCATGCCGAGGTGCAGGCCCATCGCCGCCAAGACTTCCTTGATCTCGTTCAGCGACTTGCGGCCGAAGTTCGGGGTGCGCAGCATCTCGGCTTCGGTCTTCTGGATCAGGTCGCCGATATAGACGATGTTGTCGTTCTTCAGGCAGTTGGCCGAACGCACCGAGAGCTCCAGCTCGTCGACCTTCTTGAGCAGCGCCGGGTTGAAGGCGAGTTCGGTGACGGCTTCGGCCGCGACTTCCTTCTGCGGCTCGTCGAAGTTGACGAACAGGCCGAGCTGGTCCTGCAGAATGCGGGCGGCGAAAGCCACCGCGTCCTCGCCCGAGATCGAACCGTCGGTCTCGATGGTCATGGTCAGCTTGTCATAGTCGAGGACCTGGCCCTCGCGGGTGTTCTCGACCTTGTAGGAGACCTTCTTGACCGGCGAGTAGAGGCTGTCGACCGGGATCAGGCCGATCGGCGCGTCCTCGGCGCGGTTGCGCTCGGCCGGCACGTAGCCCTTGCCGGTGTCGACGGTGAACTCCATGCGGATCTCCGCACCCTCGTCCAGCGTGCAGATGACGTGGTCGGGGTTGAGGATCTCGACGTCGCCGACCGTCTGGATGTCGCCGGCCAGCACGGCGCCCGGGCCCTGCTTGCGAACGACCATGCGCTTCGGGCCGTCGCCTTCCATGCGGATGGCGATTTCCTTGATGTTCAGCACGATATCGGTCACGTCCTCACGCACGCCGGCGATGGATGAGAATTCATGCAGGACGCCGTCGATTTGCACGGCGGTGACGGCCGCGCCACGCAGCGAAGACAGAAGCACGCGCCGCAGCGCGTTGCCCAGCGTGAGGCCGAAGCCGCGCTCGAGCGGCTCGGCCACCAGCGTGGTCAGCGTCTTCTTCTTCGACGAGAACTCGATCTTGTTCGGCTTGATCAGTTCCTGCCAGTTTTTCTGGATCATGATGCTTTCCTTCCGTTGCCC
>NZ_RZOT01000793.1:0-1713 GCF_003999085.1 Mesorhizobium sp. M4A.F.Ca.ET.090.04.2.1 | reverse complement strand
ATCTGGCGATCTCGGCCATCGCCGTCATCCTGGTGTCGCCGCACGAAGTGGTCGGCCCGAGCTTCCAGATGTCCTTCGCCGCCACGGCTGCCCTGGTCGGCGCCTATGCCGGCTGGGCCGACTATCGCGCCGACAGGACGACCACGCCGCCGCCGAAGCGATCGTTCCTTCGCTTTACGTCGCGCAAACTGGCGATGGGGATGGGTGGCCTTGCCATGACCTCGATCATCGCCGGCAGCGCCACGGCGCTCTTCGCCATCTGGCACTTCCAGCGCGTTTCGCCACTCAGCCTGGTCGCCAACCTGGCCGTCATGCCGATCGTTTCGGTGGTCATGTTCCTGGGGGTCGCCAGCGCCCTGACTATGCCGTTCGGCCTCGACTGGCCATTCCTGTATCTGATGGGCAAGGGCCTGACCGCGATGATCGCGATCTCTGGGTGGATTTCCGAACGCTCGCCGGTCGATGCCGTCGGGCTGATCTCCATCCAGTCGGTGCTTTTCGTGACGATAGCGCTGGTCATCGCGACCATGGCCACGACCTGGCTGAGACTTGCGGCGATCCCCTTCGCTCTGGCGGGCCTGCTGACGGTTTCCAATACCCGCACGCCCGATGTGCTGATCTCGGAGGATGCGCATCTGGTGGCGATGCCGATCGGAGGCGGCGAGCTCGCCGTCAACCGGGTGCGGTCGAACGAATTCACCACCGACAATTGGAAACGCGCGCTGGTGGCCGAGACCATCGTCGAGCCGGAGACCTTCGAGACAGGGGATGCACGCTTCGACATCGATCCGCTCGACCTGCCGCCGGGCTCGCCATTTTACTGCAGGGACGGGCTATGCCTTGCCCGACATCCGTCAGGCGCAATCGTGGCGCTCGCGGAAAACCGCAAGACGGCGCGGCCGGCCTGCGCCTTCGCCGACCTGATCGTCATCGACGACGCCACCGCCTACAGTCCCTGCTGGAATTCGCTGGCCCTCGTCGTCACCAAACGTCAGCTCGCCCGCTCCGGCAGTGCCGCCGTCTTCTTCGATCCGCAATCGGCGAGCGCGCAAGCAACAATCCGCTACGCGGTCGAAAAGCCCTACCGGCCATGGCACGAGCAGCGCAAATACTCTCGCGAGGCGAGGGGACTGCCGCCTTACCAGAGACCCGAAAAACCGGTGGTCAAACTGGCGCCGTCGGCTCAGTAGCGCCGGATCAGGCCGACCAGCTTGCCTTGCACCTTGACCCGGTCAGGGCCGAAGATGCGGGTCTCATAGGCAGGGTTGGCAGCTTCGAGCGCGATCGATGCGCCCTTGCGGCGGAAGCGCTTCAGCGTCGCCTCTTCCTCGTCGACCAGCGCCACAACGATCTCGCCGGGGCTCGCCGTGTCGGCGTTGCGGATGATGACCGTATCGCCGTCGAAGATACCGGCCTCGATCATCGAGTCGCCCTTGACCTCCAGCGCATAATGCTCGCCGCCCGAGATCATGTCCGGGGGCACCGAGATCGAATGCGTCTGGTGCTGGATGGCGTCGATCGGCACGCCGGCGGCGATGCGGCCCATTACCGGGATCGACACCGCCGACACAGCGTCGTCGTCATTGCTGGGGGTACGCGACGGCGACGCCGGTTTGATTTGCCGACCGAGATTGCCCTGTCCCAGGCTTCCCTGGATGACGCTCGGCGAAAACTTCTTCGCCGCATTGAGACCGGGCGCGATCGAGTCAGGCA
>NZ_RZOT01000792.1:0-1720 GCF_003999085.1 Mesorhizobium sp. M4A.F.Ca.ET.090.04.2.1 | reverse complement strand
ACCTATCTCAAGGTTCGCGACCGCCAGTCCTACGAATTCGCGGCGGCGAGCGCGGCGATAGGGCTGGAGCTCGAAGGCGACGGTCGCACCATCCGCGACATCCGCGTCGCGCTCGGCGGCGTCGCCACCAAGCCGTGGCGCGCGCGGGCAGTCGAAAACGAGCTCAAAGGCAAGACGTTGACCGAGGCCACCGTGCGCAAGGCGAGCGAACTCGCCATGGAAGGCGCCGTCGACCATGGCGCCAACCACTACAAGATCGAGCTCGCGCCGCGCGTCGTCGCGCGCGCCATCCTCAATTTGGGAGAGACGGCATGACCGTTCATGAGATGAAACATGCGGCTTCGGACAGCGCCCGCCTCGAGGCGGTGGGCGGGCGGCTGTCGCGTGTCGACGGCCCGGCCAAGATCACCGGCGCGGCGCACTACGCGGTCGAGCAGCAACTCGAAGGGCTGGCGCACGCAGTGATGATAGAAAGCACCATCGCCGCCGGAACGGTGGTGGCCATCGACAGCAGAGCGGCGGAGACAGCGCCCGGCGTGCTTCTGGTGCTGACGCCCGACACTATCATGGAGTTGAAGGGCGCTTCGGATTGGCTCGGCAACCCGCCGTCGCAACAGACCTATTGCCCGCTTGCCCGCACGGTCACCTATTCCGGCCAGCATATCGCCGCGGTGGTGGCCGAGACCTTCGAGCAGGCGGTCGCGGCGGCCGCCCTCGTCAAGGTGACCTATGACGAGACGCCGGCGATCGTCGACCTCAGCGACCCCAAGGCCGGCGACGGCATCCCGATCGACGCCATGACCAAGGAGTGGGGCGACGCTCAAGGTGCCTTCGCCGCCTCGCCGGTGCGCGTCTGCGCGGCCTACAACACGCCGCGCGAATTCCAGGCGGCGATGGAACCGCATGGGCTGATCGCCCGCTGGCAGGGCGAGGCGCTCACCATCTGGGAGCCCAGCCAATGGCTGGACGGCATGGCGCGCACCTATGCCGAATGGTTCGCGATCCCGTTCGAGAATGTGCGGCTGGTCTCGCCCTATATCGGCGGCGGCTTTGGCTCGAAGGCGCTGGCGCTCGCCCACAGCGCGGTGGCGGCGGCCTCGGCGAAGATGCTCGGACGACCGGTGAAGCTGGTGCTGACCCGGCCGCAGAATTTCACCTCCTATGGCGGCCGCGCCGCGACCCGCCAGACGGTGGCGATCGGCGCAGACAAGGACGGCCGCATCCAGTCGATCGTGCATCGCGGCGTCAACGAGACGGCGGTCGATGGCATGTGGGTCGAGCCGCTCGGCTCCGTCACCTCGATCATGTACGCCACGCCCAACTTCTCCTCGAAGCAGAATGTGGTGCGGGTGAACACCGTGGTGCCCGGCGCCAAGCGCGCGCCGGGCGAGAACCCCAGCGCCTTCGGCATCGAATGCGCCATCGACGAGCTCGCCTATGAGGTCGGCATCGATCCGCTGGAAATCCGGCTGAGGAACTACGCCGAACAGGATCCGCACGCCAGGAAGGCGTGGTCGACCAGGCAGTTGCGCGAGGCCTTCGCAGCCGGCGCCGAGGCGTTCGGCTGGGGGAAGCGTTCGCCAATGCCGCGCTCGATGCGCGACGGCCACCAGCTGATCGGCTGGGGCGTGGCGGCCGGCACCTATCCGGTGCGGCGCGCCCATGGCGAGGCGGTGGTGAATATCCTCGCCGACGGTTCGGTCGAGGTCGAAAGCTCCTC
>NZ_RZOT01000791.1:0-1721 GCF_003999085.1 Mesorhizobium sp. M4A.F.Ca.ET.090.04.2.1 | reverse complement strand
GGGTCTCGCCTGACCAAAAGTGACCGCCGATTGCCCAGCAACCCATGCCAATGCGCGATCCCAAGTGAATTTTCGCTGCCATAAAATATGTTCTCCGCTGGCTGTCCGGTCTTGATATGGCGCCAGATCAATCTCAGATGGGAGTCTTCAAAAATGAAGAGGGTTTTGCATGAATGAAATGACTGTCGACTGGTCGGATCTGAGAATCTTTCTGGCAGTCGCGCGCGATGGAAGCCTTTCATCCGCAGCGAAGGCTGTCGGCCAGAGTGCGGCAACGCTGAGCCGACATATCGTCGATCTTGAGCGGGCGTTGGGCGCCGAGTTGTTCTCTCGACTGCCATCCGGCTACGAGTTGACCGCAGCAGGTCGAGCGCTGACATCCCAGGCGGAGACCATTGAGCAGCGGTTCCTTGATATCACAAGGGCGTTTTCACGACGAAACGCGTCGGCGCCCATCCGTGTGTCCGCGGGCACCTGGATGACGTGGTACCTGGCCCGCAACATTGAGAAACTGGGCGTGACCGACCGGAGTATCGTCTTCAGCGCCGTTGAGGAGGTGCAGAACATCGGCAGGCGCGAGGCGTTGATCGGGATTCGAAATCGCAGGCCGTCCGAGCCAGGACTCGCGGCTCGCAGGACAAAGACCGTAGCATTTGCTCCCTATTCACACCCGAATGCCGTTCGAAAATCTGATTGGATCGCGGCTACGGTGAACACACCATCAGCAATCTGGGTGCGCGCCAACAAACGAGATCAAATCCGCTTTGAGGTCACTCAGCCGCGCTCACTCCTTGACCTCGCGCTTGCTGGCGCTGGCCATGTGGTGCTGCCCTGTTTCGTTGGCGACGCCCACACCGATCTGGTTCGCACGGATGACGTGATCGAGGAACTGTCACATGAACAATGGCTGGTGGTGCACGGCGATGATCGCAAGTTGCCGGAGGTGCGCGCGACGATCGACAAGATCGCACGGCTGATTGGCTCGGATCGAGCCTTCGACACCAAGCGTTGAAACGAGAGTGTTAGTCGGCCACCTTCCATTGCTCGCGCGACGCGCTTGCCGGATAGACGCCGAGGATGCGCATCTCACGCGAGAAGAAGCGCAGCTCGTCGAGCGCCAGCTTGACCAGCGGATCGTCCGGGTGACCCTCGATGTCGGCATAGAACAGCGTCGCGGTGAAGGCGCCGAGCTGGTAGCTCTCGAGCTTGGTCATGTTGATGCCGTTGGTGGCGAAGCCGCCCATCGCCTTGTAGAGCGCCGCCGGCACGTTGCGGACGCGGAAGATGAAGGTGGTCATCATCCTGGCGTCGGCCGAAGGGCGCTCGGCCCATTGCTTGTTCTTTGTCAGCACGACGAAGCGGGTTACGTTGCTGTCCGTGTCCTCGACGTTCTTCTCGATGATGTCGAGGCCGTAAAGCTCCGCTGCGAGCGCCGGCGCGAGCGCCGCCATGGTGCGGTCCTTGACCTCGGAGACCATCTTCGCCGAGCCCGCCGTGTCGCCGGCGACGACCGGCTTCCAGCCATTCTTGCGGATGTATTTGCGGCACTGGCCGAGCGCATGAATGTGGCTGTGCACGGTCTTGATCGCTTCGCGCTGCACCCCCGGCAGCACCATCAACTGGAAATGGATCGGCAGGAAATATTCGCCGACGATGTGCAGCCGCGATTCCGGCAGGAGATGATGGATGTCGGCGACACGGCCGGCGATCGTGTTCTCGAT
>NZ_RZOT01000790.1:0-1753 GCF_003999085.1 Mesorhizobium sp. M4A.F.Ca.ET.090.04.2.1 | reverse complement strand
GTTCCAGAGCAACGATCGCATGATCCGTGGCTTTGAGTATGGCGGTATCGGCCCGGCGGACGTCGCTACGGGGGATCACCTGGGCGGCACGACCTACTTCAATGCGTCGGCTGAAGCACAGTTCCCGCTGCCGGTCATTCCGGAAAGCTTCGGCCTGCGCGGTGCTGTTTTCGCGGATGCCGCCACTTTGTACGGCAGCAAGGTGACCACCGTCACTCAGACCTCAACCGACATGAAGCTGCGCGCCTCGGTCGGTATCGGCTTGATGTGGGCGTCGCCGTTCGGCCCGATCCGCATCGACTACGCGGTCCCGGTCAAGAAGGAACCGACCGACGACGTGCAGGAATTCAACTTCGGCATAGCGACCCGTTTCTGATCCGCGGGTAACAATGCTTCCGGGCCGCCATGCGGTCCGGAAGAGCGTGATCCGACCTAGCTGGATATTGCTTCTGGAATGACCGATCCGGTGTTCTTCGCGCCATCACGCCGGTATACGGCCGGCGAAGTCGCGAATCTGACCGGCGCTCAGCTTGTCGATTCTGCCCAGTCGCATGTCTCCATCGAAGCCCTAGCACCTGCCAACGAGGGCGGCGAGAACGCGCTCGTCTTCGTCGACGGTAGGCGCAATTTTGCCCTCATGCCGTTGTTGAAGGCCGCGGCGGTTCTTTGCCCGGCCGAATTCGCCAGCAAGGCGCCGGCGGGCATAGCGGTGCTTACCCATCCGCGCCCGCAGCAGGCATTCGCGCTGGTCGGGCGCCTTCTGTTCCCGCAGGCGGCCACACCCGGGCCAATGACCGGCGAAACCGGAATCTCGCCGCATGCCCATGTCGACCCCTCGGCGCATGTCGAGGCCGGCGCGATCGTCGAGGCCGGCGCGGTCATCGGTCCGCGCGTTTCGGTCGGCAACGGCACCATCATCGCTCCGCATGCGGTGATCGGCCATTCCTCCCAGATCGGCCGTGACGGCTATATCGGCCCGGGTGCCAGCGTGCAGTACGCGCTGATCGGCAACCGCGTCATCATCCATGGCGGCGCCAGGATCGGCCAGGACGGCTTCGGCTTCGTGGCCGGCGCCAAGGGCCCGGAGCGCGTGCCGCAGATCGGTCGCGTCATCATCCAAGACGACGTCGAGATCGGCTCCAATTCGACCGTCGATCGCGGCGCGATGTCCGACACCATCATCGGCCAGGGCACCAAGATCGACAATCTGGTGCAGATCGCCCACAATGTTCGTATCGGTCGCAATTGCATTATAGCGGGGCTTTCGGGTATTTCCGGTTCGGTCGTCGTCGGCGATGGTGTCACCATGGGTGGCGGCGTCGGCCTAGCCGATCATTTGACCATAGGGCCTGGGGCCAAGCTTGCAGCGAGAAGCGGATTCATGAGCAACGTCCCGGCGGGCGAGATCTGGGGAGGCTATCCGGCGCAGCCGATGGCCGAGGCCATGCGTGAAATCGCCATGCTGCGCAAGCTGGCCAGGACCCGCAAACAAGGCGATGGGAATGGCTGATATGGTGGCGACGCTTGAGGCGGTCGACATAATGGGGCTTATGAAGCTCCTGCCGCACCGCTATCCGTTCCTGCTGATCGACCGCATCGTCGACATCGATGGCGACGAGTCCGCCGTCGGCATCAAGAACGTGACCATCAACGAGCCGCATTTCCAGGGCCATTTCCCGCAGCAGCCAGTGATGCCCGGCGTGCTGATCATCGAGGCCATGGCGCAGACCGCCGGCGCGATCTGCATCCGCAG
>NZ_RZOT01000078.1:0-14355 GCF_003999085.1 Mesorhizobium sp. M4A.F.Ca.ET.090.04.2.1 | reverse complement strand
GTGCGCGACATCCGCCCGCTGGTCAGGATCAACGTCGCGGTCGTGGTCGGCAGCGGCGACCGCCAGGAGAGCGGCTCCTACGGCATGGGCGGCCGCAAGAGTTTTGGCGAATTCCTGGTCGAGGAGAGCTGGAAGCACGCCGCCAAGGAGGCGTTGCGCCAGGCGCTGGTCAATCTAGAGGCCGTGCCGGCGCCGGCCGGCACATTCGACATCGTGCTGTCCAGCGGCTGGCCTGGCGTCATGCTGCACGAAGCCGTCGGCCACGGACTGGAGGGCGACTTCAACCGCAAGAAGACTTCTGCCTTCGCCGGGCTGATGGGCCAGCAGGTGGCGGCGAAAGGCGTCACCGTCGTCGACGACGGCACGCTACCCGAACGGCGCGGCTCGCTGACCGTCGACGACGAGGGCACGCCCTCGGCGCGCAACGTGCTGATCGAGGACGGCAAGCTGGTCGGCTACATGCAGGATCGCCAGAACGCGCGGCTGATGGGCATGAAGGCGACCGGCAATGGAAGGCGCGAAGGCTATGCGCACCAGCCGATGCCGCGCATGACCAACACCTACATGACCGCCGGCGAAATGCAGCCGGAAGAGATCATCGCCTCGGTCAAGAACGGCATCTATGCCGTCTCCTTCGGCGGCGGCCAGGTCGACATCACGTCGGGCAAATTCGTGTTCGGCTGCACCGAGGCGTACATGATCGAGGACGGCAAGGTAACGCAGCCGATCAAGGGCGCGATGCTGATCGGCAACGGGCCGGACGCCATGCACCGCGTCACCATGGTCGGCAACGACATGAAGCTCGACAACGGCATCGGCATGTGCGGCAAGGCCGGACAAGGCGTGCCGGTGGGTGTCGGCCAGCCGCATCTGAGGATGAACCAGATGACGGTGGGCGGCACCAGGGTTTGAGCGATTACCGCCTTCGCTTCGGCTTCTCCAGCAGCGCGACGGCCTCGACATGCGGCGACCACAGGAACTGGTCGATCGGCGTCACGCTCTTCAGCGTGTAGCCGCCGTCGATCAGGATGCGCAGATCCCGCGCCAGCGTCACCGGGTTACAGGATACGGCGGCCACCAGCGGCACGTCCGAGCGGGCGATCTGCTTCGACTGATCCTCGGCTCCCGCGCGCGGCGGATCGAAGACCAGGCCGTCGAAGGCATTCAGCTCCTTGAAAGTCAGCGGCCGCCGGAACAGGTCGCGGCGCTCGCTGGTCACCCGCTTCAGGCCGCTGGCGAAGCGGAAGGCGCGGTCGAGCGCGGCAAGCGCCGGCGCATCGCCTTCGACGGCATGGACCTCCGACTTGGCGGCCAGGCGCAGCGCGAAGCTGCCGCAGCCGGCGAACAGGTCGGCGACCTTCTTGGCGCGCGACAGGTGCTGGCCGACCAGCTCGGCCATGGTCCGCTCGGCGGCTTCGGTCGCCTGCATGAAAGCGCCGGGCGGCACGGCTACGGCGACCGATCCAAACTGCACCACAGGCTTCTTCGGCTCGACGACGATCTCACCATCGACCGATAGTCTGGCCAACCCCTCGGCGGTGACGAAATTCGACGCGATGCGGCGCTGATGATCGCCGAGCTTGCCTCCGTCCTGGACCGCGACATCCAGACCGGATGCGGTCACGGTGACGGTCATGTGGAAGGCTTTCGAAGTGGCGCAGACCAGGTCGGCCAACGCCCGCAGGCGGCCCAGCGCGGCAACGATCGCCGGCAGCGAGATCGGGCACTCCTCGATCGGAATGATCTCCGAGGAGAGCGCGCGCACGAAACCAAGCAGCATGCCGGCCTCGGTGCGCCGGGCGCTGAAGACGACCCGGCGACGCGTCTCGGGCGCGCATGGCACCACCGCGGCGACTTCGCAAGCGATGCCCTTGGCCTTCAATGCCTGCACAACCTTGTCGCGCTTCCACTGGCGGTAGGCTTCAGCCTCGAAATGCTGCAGCGCGCAGCCGCCGCATTCGGTGAAATGCCGGCAGGCCGGATCGATCCTGAGCGGCGATGCCTCCAGCACCGACATCAGCGTGGCGCGGTGTTTTTCGCGCGCGGCGGTGACCGTCTCGCCCGGCAGCGTGAAGGGGACAAAAACCTCGCCGCCGTCGGCCTCGGCAATGCCGTCGCCCTGCGAGCCAAGCCTGGCGATGGTGAAACGCGCGCTCATTTTTCATCCTTGATGGCGGCGAGCAGGAACTCGCGGTTGCCGTCGCCGCCCTCGATCGGCGATGGGTGCCGCCCCAGCACGCGCCAGCCGGGAACGCCGCCAAGCCAGTCGCCGAGCAGGCCGGCGATGCGTTCGGCGTCAGCCTGATCCCTGAGCAGGCCGCCCTTGCCGATCGCCTCGCGGCCGGCCTCGAATTGCGGCTTGACCAGAAGCAGCGCCCTGGCGCCATCCCCGGCGAGGGCAAGCGCCGGCGGCAGCGCCAGCTTCAGCGAGATGAAGCTGACATCGCAGACGATGAAATCGGGGACAACGCCGCCCAGGTCGGCGGACGAGAGATCTCGGGCATTGAGGCCCTCGATGGCCGTGACGCGCGGATCGCCTGAAATCTCCGGATGCATCTGGCCGTGGCCGACATCGATCGCGGTGACGTGCGCGGCGCCGCGCTCGAGCAGCACCTGGGTGAAGCCGCCGGTCGAGGCGCCGATGTCGAGCGCTTCGCTGCCGGTGGGGTCGAGGCCGAACCGGTCAAGGCCGGCGATCAGCTTCAACGCCGCGCGCGACACGTAACGTTGCGCCGGATCATCGATGGCGATGTGGCAATCGTTCAGGACGCCCTGGCCGGGCTTGCGGGCAACAGCACCGTCGACCGTCACGGTGCCGCGCTCGACGGCGTCGCGGGCGCGCGAGCGGCTGGCGAACAGGCCGCGCTGGACGAGCAATTCGTCGAGCCGCTGGCGAGGACTGGCTGGCAATGCGGAGTTCATCGGCCTTCCTTGGCGAAAGCCGGTCGCGAAGGCAAGGACATTGGCACAGGGCACTAGAAGATGGTTCGCGAGACCGGCCGCTCGACAGCCGGCGCCAGGCCGTCATTGGCATTGCCAGAGGCCTGCCGGCGTAGCGGATCGACCGGCACCGCCGGGAGAGTGTCGGGCAGGACGACCAGTTGTGGAACCTGCTTGTAGGAAAAGCCGCCGCGGATATCGCCGATCTTGCCGGCGACAATGTCCATCACCGCCTTTTCGAGGGTGCGGTCGTAGCGCGTCTCGGCCCTCGCCGGCGCAGCGGCCAGCGCCAAAAAGGCGATGCCGCACACAAACCTGTTCATGGTCGTTGCCCCGTGTCCCTGGGAGGCTTCTAGCAGGCCGCCGTTGAAAAACGGCCAAGAGAAAGGGTAATCAAAGCGGCAAACGGCAGCGTAAACAGTTGGTTACAACCGCAAGCCGGCAAAGTGATTCAGAGGCCTCAGACTTTGTTTCAGGCGCGCTGGGCCTGTGCAGCCTGGCCCAGGGCGACGAAGACGGTCCGCACGATGCCCGCCGTGTCCAGTCCCGCGTCGGCATACATTTTCTCGGGCTTGGCGTGGTCGGTGAAAGCGTCCGGCAGCACCAGCGGCCGCACCTTGAGGCCGCTTTCAAGCAGTCCTTCGTGGGCGAGGAAATGCAGCACCTGGCTGGCAAAACCGCCGACCGAGCCCTCCTCGACCGTCACCAGCACCTCATGCGAACGGGCGAGCCGGCGGATCAGATCCTCATCCAGGGGCTTGGCGAAGCGGGCGTCGACGACGCTGGTCGAAAGGCCCGCCGCGCCGAGTTCCTCGGCCGCCGTCAGGCAATCCTGCAGGCGGGTGCCGAAGGAGAGCAGCGCCACCTTGGTACCTTCCTTGAGGACGCGGCCCTTGCCGATGTCGAGCACCGAGCCGCGTTCCGGCATGTCGACGCCGACGCCGTTGCCGCGCGGATAGCGGAAGGCGATGGGGCCTTCATCGTAATGAGCGGCGGTGCGCACCATATGGCGCAGCTCCGCCTCGTCGGCGGCTGCCATGACGACGAAGCCGGGCAGCGACGCGAGGAAGGTGGTGTCGAAGGCGCCGCAATGGGTGGCGCCGTCGGCGCCGACGAAGCCGGCGCGGTCGATTGGAAAGCGCACCGGCAGCTTCTGGATCGCCACGTCATGGACAACCTGGTCGTAGGCGCGCTGCAGGAAGGTCGAATAGATGGCGGCGAAGGGCTTGTAGCCCTCGGTGGCGAGCCCGGCGGCGAACGTCACCGCATGCTGCTCGGCGATGCCGACATCGAACGTCCGGGTCGGGAAAACCTCGCCGAAGAGGTCGAGCCCGGTGCCGCTCGGCATGGCGGCGGTGATCGCCACGATGCGGTCGTCCGCGTGCGCTTCCTGGATCAGGCTCTCGGCGAAGACCTTGGTGTAGCTTGGAGCGTTGGCGGGCGCCTTGGCCTGCGCGCCAGTAATGACGTCGAATTTGTTGACGCCGTGATATTTGTCGGCGGCGGCTTCCGCCGGGCCATAGCCCTTGCCCTTCTGGGTCACGACATGGATCAGCACCGGGCCGTCGGCATTGTCGCGGACGTTCTTCAGCACCGGGATCAAATGCTCGAGATTGTGCCCGTCGATCGGGCCGATGTGATAAAAGCCGAGTTCCTCGAACAGCGTGCCGCCGGTAACGTAGCCGCGCGCATGCTCGACTGCCCGCGTGATGGCGCGGTCGGCGCGCTTGCCGAGATAGGAGGTCAGCTTCTTGCCGAAATCGCGCAGGCCGAGATAGGCCTTGCCGGAGGCGAGCCTCGCCAGATAGGCGCTCATAGCGCCGGTCGGTGGAGCGATCGACATGTCGTTGTCGTTGAGGATGACGATCAGCCGGGCATCGAGGGCACCGGCATTGTTCATCGCCTCATAGGCCATGCCGGCCGACATGGCGCCGTCGCCGATGACGGCAATGACGTTGTTGCGTCCGCCGGACAACTCGCGTCCGACAGCCATGCCAAGGCCGGCGGAAATCGAGGTCGAGGAGTGGGCCGCGCCGAAGGGGTCGTATTCGCTCTCGGCCCGCCGGGTAAAGCCGGAAAGGCCGCCCTCCTGCCGCAAGGTGCGGATGCGGTCGCGGCGGCCGGTCAGGATCTTGTGCGGATAGGCCTGGTGGCCGACATCCCAGATCAGCCGGTCGTCCGGCGTGTTGAAGACGTAGTGTAGCGCAACGGTGAGCTCGACCACGCCGAGCCCGGCGCCAAGGTGACCGCCGGTGTGGGAAACGGCATCGATCAGCTCGGCGCGCAGTTCCGAGGCGAGCTGCGGCAGCTCGCTTTCGTCAAGCGTCCTCAGATCCGCGGGGATGCGGACCTTGTCGAGGAGTGGCGTTTGCAGCGTCGCGTTCACTTGTTGAGAGGCCTGGTGAAACCTGATGTCATGCACGTTGATCATGGGCGAAATATGCCGCCGCCCGGCGAATGTAAATGCGTGTCAATGACGCGGATGGTTCTGACGTTAATTGTCCGGTAACGGAATGAACTCTTCCTCGTCTCCGGGAACGATATCGAAGCGGCCCGTCTTCCATTCTTCTTTCGCCTGCTCGATGCGCTCTTTCGACGACGAAACGAAATTCCACCAGATGTAGCGCCGGGAGCCGAGCGAGGCGCCGCCGAACAGCATGAAATGGGCACCGTTCTCCGACGAAACCACGATTTCGTCGCCCGGTTTGAACACCAGAAGCCGCTCGGCCGGGAAACGGTCCCCGGCAATCGAGACCTCGCCTTCCAGCGTGTAGATGGCGCGTTCCTCGGCATCGGCCGGAATCTTGATGCTGGCGCCAGCCGCCAGCCTCAGATCGGCATAAAGGGTGTCCGAGGCGGTCGAAACCGGTGAGCGCAGTCCAGAAAAGTCGCCGATGACGACGCGACCGCTGACGCCTTCAGCATCGATCGCGGGCAGGCGCATCACCGCGGTGTTCTGGAAGACCGGGGCGACTTCCTCCTTGCCGTCGGGCAGCGCCAGCCAGGTCTGCAGGCCGGAGATCGACATCGGCGCGCCACGCAATTCCTCAGGCGTGCGCTCGGAATGGACGATGCCGCGCCCGGCGGTCATCAGGTTCACGTCGCCCGGTGCGATGACCATTTCGGTACCGAGCGAGTCGCGATGTCTGATCTTGCCGTCGAACAAATAGGTGACGGTGGAAAGCCCGATATGTGGATGCGGGCGGACATCGATGGCGTGGCCGGCGCGCAGGATGGCCGGCCCCATGCGGTCGAAGAAGATGAACGGCCCGACCAGACGGCGTTTCGCGGTGGGCAGGGCGCGGCGAACCTCGAAGCCGCCAATGTCCTTGGCGTTGGGAATGACCATCAGTTCGATCTGGTCGCAGGCGAACGAATCGCCGGGCTCAGGATCGTTTCCCGGAAAGAAGCTCATCCGATCCCTCAGGCGAAACGGAGGGCGGATCTGGCCTTTGCCTTGGCCGCCTCTTCCTCGCGATTGCGCGGAGTCTGTGTCGTTTCAAGCGAATCAAGCAACTCTCGCGCCGCGGCCGCAATCGCCTCGACCGCATGGTTGAAGGCATGCTCATTGCGCTTGGAGGGCTTGGTCGAGCCACTCAGCTTGCGCACGAATTGCAAGGCTGCGTCATGGACCTCATCATTGGTCGCCGGCGGTTCGAAGTTGAACAAGGTCTTGATGTTTCGGCACATCGCTTGGATTCCTGCCTGCTTTCCTCTGCCCCGCCCCGTGCGGACTAATCCGCGTCCAATGGCTCCGTGCCGACCGGCTTGCCGTCACGCGACAGCCTGATCTTCTCGACCTTGTCTTCGGCCGCCTTGAGCAGCCGGTCGCAATGCGCCTTCAGCGCCTCGCCGCGCTCATAGATGCGGATCGACTGGTCGAGCGGCACGTCACCACGTTCCAGATCATCGACGATCTTTTCCAGCGCGTCGAGCGCCTGCTCGAAGCTCATCGCCTTGACGTCCTCGTTGCTTTCGCCTGCCATACTCTATCCCTTCATCAGCCGCCCGACATGGGCGGCGACCGAAAATGCCAATCCCTGCAGATCGTAGCCGCCCTCGAGCAGGCTGACGAGCCGGTTGCCGCTATGGCGCCCGGCGCGCTCCATCAGCTGGCCGGTCGCCCAGTCGAAATCCTCCTCGGTCAGGTTGATCTCGGCCAGCGGATCGCGATGGTGGGCGTCGAATCCGGCGGAAATGATGATCAGGTCGGGCGCGAAATTGTCGATCGACGGCAGCACGCGCGACAGGAAGGCATCGCGAAACGTGTCGCTGCCGGTGCGAGGCGCCAGCGGCGCGTTGACGATGTTGCCGGCGCCGGTTTCGCTCCTGGCACCGGTGCCCGGGTAAAGCGGCATCTGGTGCGTCGAGCAGTACAGCACCGACGGATCGTCCCAGAAGATGTCCTGCGTGCCGTTGCCGTGATGCACGTCCCAGTCGACGATGGCGACACGCTCGGCCTGGTGCTGCTTTTGCGCGTAACGAGCAGCGATCGCCGCGGTGTTGAACAGGCAAAAGCCCATGGCGGTGGTCTTTTCGGCGTGGTGGCCAGGCGGGCGAGCAGCGACGAAGACATTGGCGGCGCGGCCTTCGAAGACATCATCCACGGCGGCGTTGGCGGCGCCGATCGCCGTCACCGCCGCCTGCCAGCTCTTCGGGCTGGCGCTGGTGTCGGCATCGATCGAGACAATGCCGGTCTCAGGGATCGCGGCGCGCACGCGCGCGACGAAATCCTCCGGATGCGCATAAAGAATGGTGGCCTCGTCGCCTTCCGGCGCCTTGACACGGTCAAGCGCCGAAAATGCCTCGTCGTCAAGCACGCGCTCGATAGCGCGCAGGCGGTCGGGCCGCTCCGGGTGGCCGGGCGGGGTGAGGTGTTCGAGGAAGACCGGGTGAGTGTAGAGACGGGTAGCCATGCCCCGATATAGGCGCGCAAGACCGGTTTGGCCATGTTTTCGCGCCACCAAAGGGGCACGTTCAACAGGGATTAGGCAAGGGTTCGGCTATTGGGGTGCCGGCTGCGTCCAGCGCGAGCCGCCGAAGGACGCCAGCGCCTTGTCCTTTAGTTCGCGGAATTTCGAGGAGGCTTCCGCCAGCCGGCGGTCCCAGTCGGGATTGGGCACCTGGCCTTCGATGGTGGCGAAATAGACCTGCATCAGAGAGGCGATGGCGAAGGGCTCGATGAAGGCTGCCTTGAAGGCCCAGGCAAAGACGATGGCCAGAACGAAGGCCCAGCCGCCCAGCTGGCCCGGCATGGCCCAGAGGATGGCGCCGGCTGGCGCCAGCATGAGCAGGAAGATCACGAAGGACACGCACCACATGATCACCGCCAGCCAGACCGCGTTCTTGACCATGGTCTTGCCGTTCTGCGCATAGAGCACGACGCCTTGCCTCGCCGTCTCGAAGGGCGAGGTGGAGTTGATGCGGATGTTGTAGCCGAGGATGATCTCGTCGACATAGGTCAGCGACATGCGGATCACCGTGTTGATGAAACTGACAAGGCCGTTGAGACCGGGAATGGGCAGGAAGGCGGCGATGCCGCCGATGAGGCCGGTGATGGCGCGGATGGCGCCCTTGACCAGTTGGTCGATCACGAACAGCACATTGGCCTCGGCGAAGCGCTCGGTCACCACGGCCCTGGCATAGGAGATCTGGTTCTGGCCGTCGGGAACGTCCTGGCCGTCGATCAGATGGACCATGACGGCGATATGCCCGGCCTTGAGGACGTAGAGGATGTATTCGCGGATCCAATAGACCGCTACGGACACGACGCCGAAGCCGACCACCCCGCCCCACAGCGCGAAGGAGAGCGGCCCCTCGGGGTCGGTGGAGATGTGGCCGACGCCATAGCCGACGCTGGCGCCGGTGCCGGTCGCCATAATGTAGGCCAGCGTGATGCCGAAATAGACGATCATGCGAAAGACGATGAAAGGCCATGTCCTGATCATGATGGACACCGACCGGCCGATGCTAAAGTCCCACATGGCCCGACTCTCCCGCCTCAGAGATGGTAGAGGAGGATGCGCTCGCCCCGGCCATTGTCAATCTTGGCGGCGCCGCGCCGGCCCAAAACCGGTGTACAAACCGCGCGTCATGGTTGCTGACCCGTTCGCTCAGGGCTGCTTGCGCAGCCCCTCGAGCAGTTGCTTGAACGCAGCCACCGCCTTTTTCGACGTCGCTTCCGGATCCTGCGAATTGGCGATCCGCTGCGCAGCCTGGCTGCTCGCGCCGTTGATCAGCCGCGCCGTGGTCTCGGGATCGAGGTCGGCCACGACCACCCCCTCCTCCTGCAGCCTGGTCAGGTGATCGGTCATCGACGCCGTGCATGCGCTGGCGTTCGGCCACTGCGCGGGATCACCCAGCACCGCCGGAGCATCGCGGAACATGATGCGCTGGATCTCCGGCTCCAGCGCCAGTTCGATGTAAGTGGTGCATTCGTCGACGAAATGCTGCCAGCGGGTCGGCGCCCTCGCCGCCACCTCGTTCACCCGGGCAGCCATCTCGCCGTCGATCTCGGCGATGACCGCCTGCAGCAATCCCCGCTTGTCGCCGAAGTGGTGATAGAGCGCGCCGCGCGTCAGCCCGGCCGAGGCGGTGAAATCATCCATCGAGGCGTCCGCATAGCCGATGGTGCCGAAAGCGTGGCGGGCGGCCGCGATCAGCTTGGCGCGCGTCTCGGCGATCATCTCCTTGCGAGGTCGGTGCATGCGGTCTGGCCCTATTCACATACGCTTCGTATGCCAATTGACATACGCGGCGTATGATCTATCTGAATTCATACGCAGCGTATGTAATTGTCGATCCTTCCCTTGTCGAGGACCCAGACCATGCAGAATCCCTATTCGGAAATCTTTCGAGCTCCCGGAAGCAAGGGCTTCGCCGCGGCCGGTTTCGTGGCCCGCCTGCCAATCGCCATGGCGCCGATCGGCATCGTCGCCATGCTGTCGCAGACCCATGGCGAATACTGGCTGGCCGGCGCCGTTTCGGCGAGCTTCGCGCTGGTCAACGCATTCCTTGCGCCGCAGATCTCCCGGCTGGTGGACCGCCTCGGCCAGACGCGCATCGTCGTGCCGACGACGGTGATCTCCGTGCTCGCTTTCGCAGCGCTGATCGCGGCAGCCAACCAGGACTGGCCGATATGGACGCTATTTGCTTCGGCGCTGCTTGCCGCGGCCATGCCCAGCATCCCGGCGATGGTGCGCGCCCGCTGGACGGAGATCTTCCGGGATCGCCCGGAGCTGAACACCGCTTTCGCCTTCGAGTCGGCGGCGGACGAGTTGGTCTATATCGCCGGGGCATCGTTGTCGGTGGGATTGAGCACTGCGCTCTTCCCGGAAGCAGGCATGCTTGCAAGCACCCTGTTCCTCGGCTTCGGCTCGGCAGCCTTCATCCTGCAGCGTGCGACCGAACCCGGCGTGCGGCCGGCGGAGCATGGTGCGCGCGGCTCGGCGATCCGCCTGCGGCCGGTTCAGATCATAACCTTCGCGCTGATCTTCATTGGCGCGACCTTCGCCACCACGGAAGTGAGCACGGTGGCGATCACCGAGGAGCTCGGCCAGCCGGAAGCGGCAAGCCTGGTCATCGGCGTCTATGCGCTCGGCTCGTTCATCCTCGGCATCATCATCGGCGCGCTCAACCTGAAAATGCCGCTGCAACGCCAGCTGGCCATTGCGGTCGCCGTGATCGCGCTCACCACCCTGCCGCTCCTCGTTGCCAGCACGGTGCCGCTACTCGCGCTCGCCGTCTTCGTCAGCGGCGTCGCGATCTCGCCGACCTTCATCACCGCCTTCGGACTGATCGAGCGGCGCGTGCCGGAAGCGATGCTGACCGAGGGAGTCACCTGGGTGATGACCGGAATCGGCATCGGCATGGCGCTCGGCTCCTTCGCCGCCGGCGCCGTGGTGGATGCGTTCGGCGCCCAGAGCGGCTTCCTTGTGTCGGTGGCAGCGGGGGTGATCGCGCTGACGACGGTGCTCATCGGCCAGCGCAGCCTGGCCGGGCCGCATTGCGATCTCACCGGATGCGAAGCGAGCGCCGTTCCCGCGCAATGAAGCCTGTCAAGCCAAGGCCCTTCCCGTCCCCAGGCGACCGGCCCTGGGTCCTCGTCGCGCCGCCCGAACATCCGCGATGTGACACCGAAGAGCATCGTCGGCGCGCCGTGCAACATTACATCGCGCTCGAAGACGAAGCCGCATTTCTGCAGCACGCGCCGCGACGCCGGATTGGCGCGGCGCGCCAGGCCGATCACACGGTCGGCGCGCAATGGACCGAAGGCGGCGTGCAGCGCCTCTTGCACCAGCTCCGTCGCGAAGCCGTGGCCCAGCTTTCGGGCTGTAGGTGGTAGGACAGGTTCAGACCATCGAAATCGCTGGAGACGGTGACGCCGCCGAAGCCGACCATCTTCCCGCCCGCCTCGACCGCCCAGCGGCCAAAGCCGTGCCTATCCCAGTGGCCGATGTCGCGCGCGAGCCTTGCGGCGCTGTGCTGCGGCGTATCCGGCGTCGGATCGGGACGATGCGCGACAAGCTCATTGCGTGAGAAGAGGTCGATCAGGAAAGCCAGGCCGGATGTTGCCGGCCGGCGCAGCAGCAGCCTTCCGCTACGCTGGCTGGAAGGCAGTGACACGTTCATCCGCTCCCAGCCCGGAGCCGACCGGCCTTAAAGGATCTCAGTCTTGGCGATGTGGATGCCGAAGCCTTCAAGGCCGACATAGTGGCGCTCGCGCGAGGCGATAAGGTTGATCGAGGAAATGCCGAGATCCTTGAGGATCTGCGCGCCGAGGCCGATCTCGCGCCATTCGTTCTCGCGGCGGCGAGCTTCTTCGTGGTCTTCACGATCGCCGCTTGCCGGCCGCTTGCGCTCCTGGTGGGCAACGCCAACCGAGCCCTCGCGCAGGTAGACGATAACGCCGCGCCCGCGCTCGCCCATCGCCTTCATGATGGCGTCGAGCCGATGGCTGGTGCCGAACACGTCGGTCACGACATCCTCGGAGTGCAGGCGCACCGGAACCTCCTCACCGTCGCGGATATCGCCGAAGACAACCGCGACGTGGTGCATGGAATCCCAGGGCAATGTGTAGGTGAAGACCTGAGCCTTGCCGCCGAGTGTGTCGATGTCGGAGCAGGCGACGCGCTCGACCAGCGTTTCCTTGCGCTGCCGGTAGGCGATGAGATCGGCCACCGAAACCTGCTTCAGGCCGTGCGCCACGGCGAAGGCCTGCACTTCGGGACCGCGCTTGACCGTGCCGTCATCGTTGACCAACTCGGAGATGACGCCGATCGGCGGCAGGCCGGCGAGCTTGCAAAGGTCGACGGCGGCCTCGGTATGGCCGGAGCGCATCAGGACGCCGCCTTCGCGCGCAATCAGCGGAAAGATATGGCCGGGGCGGACGAAATCGGAGGCGCCGACATTGCCGTTGGCGAGGTTGCGGACGGTGAGCGTGCGGTCGTCGGCGGAAATGCCGGTCGTGGTGCCGTGCTTGAAGTCGACGCTGACGGTGAAGGCGGTGGTGTGGGCGGAGTCATTGTCGGCCACCATTGGCGCCAGGTTGAGGCGCTTGGCTTCCTCGCGCGGCATCGGCGTGCAGACGATGCCGGAGGTATTGCGCACGATGAAGGCCATCTTCTCCGGCGTGCAGTGGACTGCGGCGACGATCAGGTCGCCTTCGTTCTCGCGCCCGTCATCGTCCATGACCACGACGATCTCGCCGCGCTCGAAGGCGCGGATGGCTTCGACGATCTTCTTTTGGTCGTATGGCATTGTGCGCTCGCTTTGCTCGCAAGGGAGTAGGGGAATAGGGCAGTAAGGGAGCAGGGGAAAGCGAAAAGTTCGGCGTCGGAGCGCGAGCTAGCCCTACTGCCCCACTCCCTTCCCCGTCTGTCCTCTGTGCCGCAGATAGTGATCGGCAATCGCGCAGGCAACCATCGCCTCGCCGATCGGCACAGCGCGGATGCCGACGCAAGGGTCGTGGCGGCCCTTGGTCATCACCTCCACGTCGTTGCCGTCCTTGTCGATCGATTTGCGCGGGGTCAGAATCGAGGAGGTCGGCTTGACGGCGAAACGGGCGACGATCGCCTGCCCGGTCGAGATGCCGCCCAGGATGCCGCCGGCATTGTTCGACAAGAAAACCGGCTTGCCGTCATTGCCGATGCGCATCTCGTCGGCATTCTGTTCGCCGGTGATGCGGGCGGCCTCGAAGCCATTGCCGATCTCGACACCCTTGACGGCGTTGATCGACATCAGGCCGGACGCGATGTCCTGATCGAGCTTGGCATAGATCGGCGCGCCGAGACCGGCTGGAACCCCCTCTGCGACGATTTCGATGACGGCGCCGACGGAGGAACCCGCCTTGCGGATGCCGTCGAGATATTGGGTGAAGACGGGAACCGACGCCGGATCCGGCGTGAAGAACGGATTTTCCGCATCGCCGATGAAGTTCCAGTTCCAGTTGGCCCGATCGATGGATTTTTCACCCATCGAGACCAGTGCGCCGCGTACCATCATACCGGGCACGACCTTGCGGGCGAGCGCGCCGGCTGCCACCCGCGCCGCCGTCTCGCGCGCCGAGGAGCGGCCGCCGCCACGGTAATCGCGCAGGCCGTATTTGACCTCGTAAGTGTAGTCGGCATGGCCCGGCCGGTACTGGCGGGCGATCTCGCCATAGTCCTTCGAGCGCTGGTCGACATTCTCGATCAGCATCGAGACAGGCGTGCCGGTGGTGATCATCGTCTCGCCGTCCTCGTCGAGGATGAAGCCGGAAAGGATCTTGACCTCGTCCGGCTCGCGGCGCTGCGTCACGAAACGCGACTGGCCGGGCCGCCGCTTGTCGAGTTCGGCCTGGATTTCCGCTCGGGTGAAGCGGATGCCGGGCGGACAGCCGTCGACAACGCAGCCGAGTGCCGGCCCATGGCTTTCGCCCCAGGTGGTGACGCGGAAAAGATGGCCGAACGTGTTGTGAGACATGGAAAAGCGCCCTGCCCGGCGGCGGAGCCGGTAATCTTCTCGGTGGCGCAGCGTCCTCTGCGCGCCCAAAAGGACGCGCGGCGCTGCACGCTGCCTTCTATTGGCGTTTTCCACAGTGGTCAAACCGGCGGATCCAGCATGATGGACGATTTCGGCGCTACGGCGGCATCGTCCGATGTCGAACCACTGCGCCGCAACCCTCGCTGAGCCACCATCTCGGCATCGGGCTGAACAACAAACGCCGTGCCGGTCGATCTATAGCCGCTGTTGTTTCCCGGCTATCCTATGAAGCCAGCGAGGTCGGGCAGGCGGTCTCTCCAGTATCTATGGATCGTGCAAGTAAGGCAGCCGCGTGATTGGGGGCGGTGGAGCTAGGATTTCCTTTTGGGATTGGCAAGGCCGCCAGTATCGGCTAGCTAGCATGCCGGACAATCTTCGGAGCGAACTTGGCTG
>NZ_RZOT01000789.1:0-1757 GCF_003999085.1 Mesorhizobium sp. M4A.F.Ca.ET.090.04.2.1 | reverse complement strand
CCCTGGTAGCGCTGCCATGCCCAGCTTCCGCCGCAGCCCCGCCACAATTTATTCACAAGCCCTAAGTCGACTTTTGCCGAAGAGTTTCAATGCCTAACGGCAAAAGCCAGGTCGCAAATTCCACAATCACGTCGCATTGCAGCACATTTTCCGCTTGCCTGTGGCACAAATGACCCTAGACTCCTGCCATAGCTCTTAAGAGGAGGCTATGACATGGGACTGACGAGGCCAATCAACGCATTGATGATTTGTGCAGCGTTTGCATTCATCGGCGCCCTAATCATAGGCGTTCTTCCGTAACCGCCAGAGCGGAAGAAAACAGCAGCTGACAGTCAATCCATTTCGAAAGGCCGGGTTTCACCCGGCCTTTTGCATTTCATGTCACGACGACAGCTCAGGCCGCGGCCGAGCCCGTCGCTTCCGCTTCATGCGAGCGGATGCCGATCATGTGGCAGATGGCAAAGACCAGGTCGGCGCGGTTCATTGTGTAGAAATGGAAGTCGCTGACGCCGCGTTCGACCAGGTCCAGCACCTGCTCGGCCGCCACGGCGGAGGCCACCAGCGCATGCGTCTGCGGGTCGTTCTGCAATCCCTCGAAGCGTTCGGCCAGCCACGCCGGCACCAGCGCGCCGCAGCGCGCCGAGAAATTGGCGACCTGGGTGAAATTGTGCACCGGCAGGACGCCCGGCACGATCGGAATGTAGATGCCGGCCCGCCGCGCACGCTCGACATAGCGCTCGTAGAGATCGTTGTCGAAGAAGAACTGGGTGATGGCGCGGGTCGCGCCATTGTCGGCCTTGCGCTTCAGCATGTCGAAGTCGGTGGCGAAGTCGGGGCTTTCCGGATGCTTTTCCGGGTAGGCGGAGACCGAGATGTCGAAATCGCCGGCGCTCTTCATCGCGCCGACCAGCTCCGCGCCATTGGCATAGCCGTCCGGATGCGGCCTGTAGGCGGTGCCGACGCCAGCGGCCGGATCGCCGCGGAGCGCGACGAAGCGGGTGACGCCCATGTCGGCGAATTCGCGCACCACGGCGTCGACCTGATCGCGCGCGGCGTCGACGCAGGTCATGTGCGCTGCAGGCGTCAGCGTCGTCTCGTTGAGGATGCGCTTGACCGTGCGGGCCGTACGCTCGCGCGTCGAGCCGCCGGCGCCATAGGTCACCGAGACGAATTTCGGCTTGAGCGGCTCCAGCCGGGTGACGGTGTCCCACAGCCTGGCTTCCATCTCGTCCGTCTTCGGCGGGAAGAACTCGAACGAGACCCGAACCTTGTCGCCAATATCGGGGCGGCGGGAAAAGCGGAACTGGTTCATCAGGCTGTTTCCCCAATTTGGTATGCTTTGGCCGGTAGTGTGTCGTTTGAGGGGTCGGCGATCAGCATGCGGCGGTCGCGGCCGAGCCACAGCTTGACGGTGAGCCTGGCCTCGGCCTGGCCGCGCGGCTCGAATTCCTGGCTGTCCTCGAGCGCGAGGCCCGCCTCGGCGAACCATTCTGCGATCTGCCGGTCGGAAAAGCCGAGCCGCATATGCGCGTGCTGATCGCGCAGGAACTCCAGCGCATGCGGCGCGAAATCGACGATCACCAGCCGGCCAGCCGGGCGCAGCAGCCTGGCCGCCTCACGGATGGCGCGGGCGGGATCGTCGAGATAGTGCAGCACCTGGTGGATGGTGACGAGATCAAAGGCGTCGCGCTCGACCGGCGGCGCGAAGATGTCGCCCTGCCGCACCTGCGCATTGGCAATGCCGGCCTTGTCGAGAT
>NZ_RZOT01000788.1:0-1758 GCF_003999085.1 Mesorhizobium sp. M4A.F.Ca.ET.090.04.2.1 | reverse complement strand
CGCGACAACATGCGCAAGCCGCTGATCGCCTACATCGCCGGGCTTTCGGCGCCGAAGGGCCGCCGCATGGGCCACGCCGGCGCGATCATCTCCGCCTTCGGCGAGTCGGCGCAGGAAAAGGTCGAGATCCTGAAGGAAGCCGGCGTCGTCATCGTGCCGACTCCCGCCTCCTTTGGCGAGGTCGTGGCCGACACGCTGGCGCGGACCAAGAAGGCGGCGTGACGGCCGCTGAAGGCCACATAACGCAAGTGAAAGTCTGTATCGGGCCGGCGCAAGCATCGCGGCGGCCCGTCGATCGGCAGGAAATTCGATGAAACCGCGTTTGATTGTCACCCGCAAATGGCCGGCCGCCGTCGAAGCGATCCTCGCCGAGCGCTTCGACACGACCCTCAACGCAGACGACACGCCGCTGAGTGCTGCCGCGATGACTTCCGCCTTCGCGGATTTTGACGCCATCCTGGCAACGGTCAGCGACCGCTTGCCTTCCGCCGTGTTTCCCGACGGCGACGCCCGCACCCGCATCATCGCCAATTTCGGCGTCGGCTTCAGCCATATCGATGTCGCGGCGGCCCGCGACCGCGACATCGTGGTGACCAACACGCCTGGCGTGCTGACCGATTGCACCGCCGACCTCGCGCTTAGCCTGATGTTGGCTGTCGCGCGCCGGACCGGTGAAGGCGAACGGCAGCTGCGGGCCGGAGAGTGGCGCGGCTGGTCACCGACCCACATGGCCGGCGCGAAGGTGTCGGGCAAGACCTTGGGTATTGTCGGCATGGGGCGCATCGGCAAGGCGACGGCCAGGCGCGCGCATTTCGGCTTCGGCATGAAGATCGTGTTCTTCAATCGCTCGCCGGTCGATGATGAGGAGACGCGCGCCATGAGCGCGGTGCAGATGCAGACTCTGGAAGGTGTGCTCGCGGCATCCGATTTCGTGTCCCTGCACTGTCCGGGCGGCGCGGAAAACCGCCATCTGATCGATGCCCGAAGCCTGCGGTTGATGAAGGATAGCGCGTTCCTGATCAACACCGCGCGCGGCGACGTCGTCGACCAGGACGCCCTGATCGGCGCGCTGCAAAGGCGCGAGATCGCCGGCGCTGGCCTCGACGTCTTTGCCGAGGAGCCGGCCGTTCCGGAGGCACTGAAGCAGTTGGAGAATGTCGTGCTGCTGCCGCATCTCGGCAGCGCGACCGAGGAAACGCGGGTGGCGATGGGCATGAAGGTGGTGGAGAACCTGACCGCCTTCTTCGAGGGGCGTCCGGTTCCCGACCGGGTCGCCTGACAGCCGGCGCCACCCTCGATTCAGGGCGCGGCTACAGCGGCAGCCGATGCGGACGGGATCAGGAGAGCGCTTTGGAACAGAGCAGACGCATCAAGTTTCGTGAGGATGAGCGCAGCCTTTTGTTGCGCCTGCTGCTTCAGGTCGCAAGCGCGCGCGAGCCGGAGATCGCCGCCGTTCTGAGCGGACGCAGGTCGCTTGTCTCCCTCGCCCCCGAGCAGCGCATCCCGGCGCTCCAGGCGAGCGGCGTATGGTTCCAGTTGCTGGCGATTGCCGACGAGTTGCTTGCCATGCGGGCGCGCCGCGAACTCGAACAAGGCGCCGGTGTCGATGAGGTGCCCGGGTCCTTTGCCAGCGTGATCGCGCAGATGGCAGCGAACGGTCACTCCGCGAAAGAAGTCCAGACGGCGCTCAGCGAGCTTTGTGTCGGCCCGACCATGACCGCGCACCCGACGGAGGCCAAGCGCGTCACGGTGCTGGAG
>NZ_RZOT01000787.1:0-1764 GCF_003999085.1 Mesorhizobium sp. M4A.F.Ca.ET.090.04.2.1 | reverse complement strand
GTAGAAGGCGGTCTGGAAATTGGCCTGGGTGTGGTCGCAGCCGAGATAGTGGCTGCCCGGACCGACTTGGCGGATGGCGTCCATCGCCTGGCCGTTTTCCGACAGGTCGACGCCCTCGGAGAATTTCTGCTGCATGCCGAGCTGGTCGATGTCCATCATGAACTTCTCGTAGCAGGACGCCAGCCCACCCTCGAGCCAGCCGGCCGAGTGCAGCACGAAATTCGCGCCGGCAAGAATGGTCGAGTTCAGCGTGTTGGCGCTCTCGTAAGCCGCCTGCGCGTCCGGGATCTTCGCGGCGCAGAGCGAACCGCCGGTGCGGAACGGCAGGCCGAGACGGCGGGCAAGCTGCGCGGCGCCATAGGAGACCAGCGATGGTTCCGGCGTGCCGAAGGTCGGCGCGCCCGACTGCATCGAGATCGACGAGGCGAAAGTGCCGAACAGCACCGGCGCGCCCGGCCGGATCAACTGCGTGAACGATGCGCCGGCCAGCACCTCGGCCAGCACCTGCGTCAGCGTGCCGGCGACCGTCACCGGGCTCATCGCGCCGGCAAGGATGAACGGCGTGACGATGCAGGCCTGGTTGTGGCGCGAATAGACCTTCAACGCGCCGAGCATCGTCTCGTCGAACACCATCGGCGAGTTGGCGTTGATAAGGCTGGTCAGCACCGTGTTGTTCTCGACGAAGTCGTCGCCGAACACAAGCTTGGCCATCGCCACCGTGTCCTCGGCGCGCTCCGGCGCGGTCACCGAGCCCATGAACGGTTTGTCGGAATATTTGATATGGCTGTAGACCATATCGAGATGGCGCTTGTTGACGGGAACGTCGACCGGCTCGCACACCGTGCCGCCCGAATGGTGGATCGACGGCGCCATATAGGCGAGCTTCACGAAATTCCGGAAATCCTCGATAGTCGCATAGCGGCGGTTGCCGTCGAGATCGCGCACGAAGGGCGGGCCATAGACCGGCGCGAACACCGTCGCTTTGCCGCCGATCTGCACCGAGCGTTCGGGGTTGCGCGCATGCTGGGTGTAGACGGACGGCGCTGTCTTGAGCAGCGAACGGCAGAGCCCTTTCGGGAAATGCACGCGCTCGCCCTTGACGTCGGCGCCGGCCTCTTTCCAGAGCTGCAGGGCTTCGGCGTCGTCGCGGAAGATGATGCCGATCTCTTCGAGCACCGTGTCGGTGTTCTTCTCGATCAGCGCCAACCCTTCCTCGTCCAGCACTTCATAGACGTTGATCTTGCGCTTGATGTAGGTGAGCTGGGTGCCCGGACCCCCGCCCGAGCGCGCTGCCCGTCGCGCCGCCGCGCCACTGCCAGCGCCGCGCCCGCGTCTGCCGCTCGACGGCTCCTGCTCGACTGCCGCGTTCTCGCTCATGATCGTTCTTCCCTGATTTTGTTCTGACCTGATGTGGATTGCGGCCGCGTGCGGCTGCTCTCGCCGGATCGTAGCCATGCACCCTATTCGAAACGGCCAGCCAGCGCCAACGCCTGTCGCAAAATCGACAAGAATTCCAATAGATTTGCGGTCGCTTTCCTTTTGCGGGAAGTCGCAAATCAGCTATGGATACGCGGCCCTCGCGGGTTAGGTATTGGCGCATCAATTTTAGGCTGCCGCAGACATTCCGAGCAGCAAGGAGCCCGAGAAAAAAATGTCCGACGACGAGATCATCCTTTCCGAGCTTTCCGACGACGAGCTCGTGCAGCAGATGCACGACGACCTTTATGATGGTCTGAAGGAAGAGATCGAGGAAGGCACGCATAT
>NZ_RZOT01000786.1:0-1785 GCF_003999085.1 Mesorhizobium sp. M4A.F.Ca.ET.090.04.2.1 | reverse complement strand
GTTCCGGCGGAATGCCCGGCCCATCATCGTCGAAGGTCAGCACGGCCTGGCCGCCGGCGCTCGTCAGGGCAACGCTGCAGCCCCTGCCATGTGTAGCGGCGTTGACGATCAGGTTGCGCAGAGCCCGCCTGAGGCCAAGCGCGCCGGCCTTGACCGAGACTTTGTCGAGCTGGCCGACAGAGACCGGATGTCCGAGCGAGATCATCTCGGCCTGGATGTCGCGCAGCAGCCTCGCCAGGTCGACCGGCTCGACGGCATCCTGGTTGACCTCCTCGCGCACCAGCCGGATCGCGCTGTCGGCGATGCGGTCGAGCTCATCGAGGTCGTGCAGCCATTTTTCGCGGTCGTCGTCGAGGAATTCAGCCCTGAGCCGCATCCGCGTCATCGGCGTCCTCAGGTCATGGCCGGCGGCGGCGACCAGCCGCATGCGGCTCTCCATCGCCGTCTTCAGCCTGGCGGAGAGCTGATTGAGCGCATGCGCCGTCGCCCGGACTTCCGCCGACCCCTTCTCCGGCACCGCCGCCAGCACGCCGTCCGATCCGATCTTGCTGACCGCCGTCTCCAGCATCTCCAGCGGCCGCACCAGCACGGCGGTGAAATAGACCGAGACCGCCGTGGCGCCGAGCGCGATCAGCGTGATCCAGCCGGCCAGCACGAACCAGACATCGCGCGGTGGATTGAAGTCCGGCACGTCGACGATCATCCAGCGATTGCCGGGCAGCGCGACCGAGGCGACCATGCCGGGACTGCCGGGGTTGCGGCTGACGGTCGCCGAAAGGTCGAGACCGTCGTCATGCAGGATGTCGTTGAGCACTCGCGTGTGCTTGAGGTCCTCGAAACCGTCGGCGGGACGGTCGCTGATGTTGATCGGCGCGTCACTCGGACCGGCCACATGGCCCGGAACCAGTTGCACCATGAGCTGCACCTGGCGGGCGACCGGCCGCATGATGAGCTCGGGGGACGGCCCGCCGAGCACCTTGATCGCGACGAACGTGGCAAGGCCCACGACGCCGACGATCGACGCGACCAGCAGGATGATCAGGCGCCGGCGCAGCGAGGTCATGCTTCGGCCTCGGCCGTCTCGACGCGCGCGGTGAGCTGGTAGCCGCCATTGCGCACCGTCTTGAACAGCGGACCCTCGCCCGCGTCACCGAACTTGCGCCGCAGTCGGCTCATCAGCACGTCGACGGATCGGTCGAGCGGGTCACGCTCGCGGCCTTGCGTCAGATCGAGTAACTGATCGCGCGACAACAGCCGTCCGGGGCGGTCGAGGAAGACCTGCAGCAGGTCGAACTCAGCGCCGGTGAGGTCGATCAGCGCGCCCTCGGCATCCATCACCTTGCGCGTGTCCGGCTCCAGCCTGTAGCCGGCGAACTGGTAGACGCGCACACGCGGCGGAGCCTCTTCCGGTGCTGAGCGCCTGAGCACGGCACGGATGCGGGCGGCAAGCTCGCGCGGGTTGAACGGTTTGCCGAGATAGTCGTCGGCGCCGAGCTCCAGCCCGATGATGCGGTCCACATCCTCCTTCAGCGCCGTCAGTAGGATGACCGGAATATGCGGCTTGCGATCGCGCAGCGCCCTGCAGATGTCGAGGCCCGAGCCGTCGGGCAGCATGACGTCGAGCACGATCAGGTCGAACTGGCCCGAGCCGAGCTTCTGCTCGGATTCGCGCCGGTCAGCCGCCACCGAGACGCGAAAGCCCTGCCCATCGAGATAGCGCCCGAGCAGCGTCCTGATTTCGCGGTCGTCGTCGACGACGAGGATGTGGGGTTGTGCCTGCATTAC
>NZ_RZOT01000785.1:0-1789 GCF_003999085.1 Mesorhizobium sp. M4A.F.Ca.ET.090.04.2.1 | reverse complement strand
GATCAGCGTCGCCAGCGCATCGCGCATCGGCCAAAGCACGCCCTTCAACACATTGGCGTCGCGCCGCAACTCGTGCAACTGCCGCATCTGCTGCTTGTGCGGCGCGACGCCAATGTGTTGAAGGGCGTGCTTTGGCCGATGCGCGATGCGCTGGCGACGCTGATCCGCAACGACGTGCCTTACGTGAAAGCGGAGACCAAGGTCTTCTTCAACGATACGCTTGATCATTCGCTGCGGCTGATCGAATTGGTCGAAACCCAGCGCGACATGCTGACTGGGCTGATCGAGATGCATCTGTCGCTTAGCCAGGCGCGCACCAATGACGTCATCTCCTATCTGACCATCGTCTCGGTGATCTTCATGCCGCTTACCTTCCTGGTCGGCGTCTGGGGCATGAATTTCGATCCTGACACATCGCCATGGAACATGCCGGAGCTGAAAGCCTATTACGGCTATCCCACCGCACTGGTGTTCATGGGCCTCGTTGCTGTCGGGCTCATTGCCTTCTTCAAATGGAAGAAGTGGTTGTAGTCGAACGCAAATCTTCGGTTTGACTGCAAAAGGCCTGCGACAAGCCGGCTCGTGAAATGGGCTGGCGTTTTCTGGGGAATTGCACTATATGCCCGGCAGCTTCGCGCCCTGACGCGTTGCTTGCACCGGCCCCTGCTGGACGACATCCCGGCTGAGGGCGTCCCGTTTCCTCCAACAGATAAGGAAAAACACGATGTCGATTACTGCCGAGCGCAAGAAGGAATTGATGACTGAATTCGCGACCGCCAAGGGCGATACCGGGTCTCCGGAAGTCCAGGTGGCCATTCTTTCCGAGCGCATCAAGAACCTGACCGACCACTTCAAGGACCACAAGAAGGATAACCATTCCCGCCGTGGTCTGCTCGCTCTCGTCTCCCAGCGCCGCAGCCTGCTTGACTATCTCAAGCGCAAGGACGACGCGCGCTATCAGACGCTGATCGAGAAGCTCGGTCTGCGCCGTTGACGAATTGACCGGCGGGCTTTCCTCGGGAGAGCCCGCCGGTCGCGCATTGGCGCATCGGATCTCTCCAGTGCGCCAATGAGGGAAATGAAGCGCCGCGCATCGGTTTGGATGCGCAAATGGACGCTTCGCAAAGTTCGCATTTGCGCAGGGCGCGTTTCGAGAGCCGAGGCTTTCGGGGTCATGCGCAAGGCCGTTCGGATCGATCGGCCACCCGGTTTCGAGAAAGCAGAGGGCCACTCGGAACCGCCCATGGACGGTCATGGGGCAGGATTGCAGGACGCTCGTGCGGCCATCGTGCCGAGATTGACATGAGCTTCCCGTTGTCTTGCCCGTGGCTGCCCGAGAAAAGAAGCCAGGGGAAAGGGCATCCGCGCATGATCAAGCAGCGCGACCCTTTCCGCATATGAAGGACAAGATATGTTCAACTACCACAAAGTGGAAATCGAGTGGGGCGGCCGTCCGCTCGTTCTGGAAACCGGCAAGATCGCCCGCCAGGCTGACGGCGCCGTGCTCGCCACCTACGGCGAGACCGTCGTCCTCGCCACCGTCGTTTCTATGAAGGAACCGAAGCCCGGCCTCGATTTCTTCCCGCTGACCGTCAACTACCAGGAAAAGACCTATGCCGCCGGCAAGATCCCGGGCGGCTACTTCAAGCGCGAGGGCCGTCCTAGCGAGAAGGAAACGCTGGTTTCCCGCCTGATCGACCGCCCCATCCGCCCGCTCTTCGCCGACGGCTACAAGAACGACACCCAGATCGTCGTCACCGTCGTCCATCACGACCTCGAGAACGCTCCG
>NZ_RZOT01000784.1:0-1796 GCF_003999085.1 Mesorhizobium sp. M4A.F.Ca.ET.090.04.2.1 | reverse complement strand
GTGCAGAGCGTGCTCGACCTGATCCGGCGGCTGCGGTCGGAGGGCATCGCCGTTATCCTGATCTCGCACCGGCTGAACGACGTGCTGTCGGTCACCGACCGCATCGTCGTGCTGCGCCACGGCCGCGCCGATGCGGATCTCGTCACCAGCAAGACGAACATGAACGAAGTCGTCAGCCGCATCGTCGGCGGCGGCGATATCAGCGCCGCGGCGGCGCATGAACAACGAGGCTAAACATATGAACACTTTTGGACTGCACACTTTCGCCATCGCTCCGGTCTGGGACCTTGCCCGCATCGAACCCCAGATGGACCGGCTGAAGGAACACGGCATCGGGCTGATGGAAATCCCGCTGCTGCGCCCTGAGGAGATCGACACCAAGCGCACGCGCGGCTTCGCCACGCACTACGGCGTCGAGCTGATCCCCTCGCTCGGCCTGCCGCGCTCCCTCGATGTGGTCGAGCGGCCGGACGAGGCCCTCGACTTCCTGCAGCCGGCCTTCAAGGTCTGCAATGAGGTGGGCAGCGAGGCGCTCGGCGGCGTTACCTACGGCACGATCGGCAAGACTACCGGCCGGGCGCCGACGCGCAAGGAGATCGACGGTATGTGCCGCTTCCTCGAGCGGGCGGCGAAGTCGGCGAAGGCGCGCGGGCTGAAGCTCGGCATCGAGCCCTGCAACCGCTACGAGACGCATCTGATCAACCGCGGTATCGATGCGACCAGGGTCATCGAGCGGGTCGGGGCGGAGAATATCTTCATCCACCTCGACACCTACCACATGCATATCGAGGAGGAGAGCTTTGCGGCCGGCTTCGAGGCGGCCGCGCCCTTCCTCGGCTATGTGCATGTGTCGGAGGCAAACCGCGGCGTGCCGGGGCGCGGCATGATCAACTGGGCGGCCTGCATGAAGGCAATCGCCGACATCGGCTATGAGGGACCGATCACGCTCGAAAGCATGAACCATGTCGATGTCGACATTGCCGGCGGGCTAGCGGTGTGGCGCCCGGTGGCGGAGGACCCGCGCGACGTCATCGAGGTCGGCCTGCCGTTCCTGCGTGAGGAAGCACGCAAGGCAGGGCTGCAACTGGGGTGAGCGGGCTGTGAGGCGGTGGCCTTCTCCCGATCACTATTGGTCCGTCTTGTCGCTGTGCGCCAATCGACCTTCTCCTTGAGCGGGAGAAGGAACGTGGTTTGTCCGACGCAATGCCTTCAGGAAGGCAACTAGCGATGCAAGGCCTGCCAGTTGACTACCGGGACCAAGAAAAGCGCCAATGCCGAAGCGCTCTACAATTGCTATCTGGTCCGGATCATCCGGGCCAATCGGCACTTTTTCAAAGCGATCCCGAGGTGCGGCAGCGAGTTTTGCCGACTTGATCTCGTCGAGGCGATTGCCCAGCCGCCTTAGTCGCGTCTCCAACTCGCCATCTGCTGGTCCCATGCCACCATCATCCCAGCTAATTGAGACAGCCGCAACGAGCATCGATACAATTAGCGAGAAAGGCATGTAGCGCCACCGGCGGATGGCGCCAATGGGACCTGCAGTTTCAGAACGGATAATGCTGTCCCGGGTCCTCGATCGTCACCCAGCGCAGGTCGGTGAATTCGGCAATCGAGGCCTTGCCGCCGAAGCGGCCGTAGCCTGAGCCTTTCACGCCGCCGAACGGCATCTGCGCCTCGTCGCCGACAGTCGGGCCGTTGATGTGGCAGATGCCGGCCTGAATGCGGGCAGCGACCGCCATGCCGCGCTTGATGTCGCGGCTGAAGACGGCCGACGACAGGCCGTATTCGGTGTCGTT
>NZ_RZOT01000783.1:0-1818 GCF_003999085.1 Mesorhizobium sp. M4A.F.Ca.ET.090.04.2.1 | reverse complement strand
GATCTCGACCTTGCCGGTGGTGTGGTCCTTGACCGGATGGTTGGCGCCGTGATGACCCTGATGCATCTTGGCGGTCCTGCCGCCCAGCGCCAGCGCCAGCATCTGGTGGCCAAGGCAAATGCCGAACACCGGGATTTCGGTCTTGAGCAGGTCCTGGATCACAGGCACCGCGTAGTCGCCGGTGGCTTCCGGATCGCCGGGACCGTTGGAGAGGAAGATGCCGTCCGGCTTCATGGCGAGGATTTCCTCCGCGCCGGTCTTGGCCGGCACGACGGTGACCTTGGCGCCGAGGCCGGCGAGCAGGCGCAGGATGTTGCGCTTGACGCCGTAGTCAATGGCGACGACATGCAGCGACGGCTTGTCCTGTTCGCCGAAGCCTTCGTTCCAGACCCAGGGCGTCTCGCGCCAGACGGAGGATTGGCCCGAGGTGACGTCCTTGGCGAGGTCGAGGCCGATCAAGCCCGACCAGGCGGCGGCGCGCCGCTTCAGATCGTCGAGGTCGAAGACGCCGTCCGGCGCATGCGCGATGACGGCGTTGGGCATGCCTTTCTCGCGAATAAGCGCGGTCAGCGCGCGCGTGTCTATGCCCGTGAGCGCGACGATGCCGCGCTTCTTCAGCCACTGGTCGAGATGGCCGGCGGCGCGGTAGTTGGACGGGTTGGTGACATCGGCCTTGAACACGGCGCCGACGGCGCCGGCGCGGGCGACCGGGTTGAGGTCCTCGATGTCCTCGTCATTGGTGCCGATATTGCCGATATGCGGGAAGGTGAAGGTGACGATCTGGCCAGCATAGGAGGGATCGGTGAGGATCTCCTGGTAGCCGGTAAGCGCGGTGTTGAAGCAGACTTCGGCGACCGCCGATCCGGTGGCGCCAAGGCCGCGGCCTTCGATGACGGTACCGTCGGCAAGCACCAAAAGCGCAGTCGGCTTTTCGGTATTCCAGGGGGCAGTCATCGTCGCCATGGCGGCACTCCTGTCAACCTGCGCGCTTCGGATCCATTCGCGCAGCAAACGGCGCGAAGCAGCGATTTCTCCGGCTTCCGCGCGTCAATTCATTGTCTCATGCAGGACCGAGTACATAGGCGAAGGCGCAAGAGTGGTCAATGAGGAGGCCGCAAACCGGCCTGAATCTGTTTCGTCAAGCAATATCAGTGGCTTGCTGGGATTTGCCTTACGGGTTCGGCAAAGCTATTGTCCGCCGCGTTCGAAGGAGAAGCACGATGCGCGAAAAAATCGCCGAATCCCTGAAGAGCGCGATGAAGGCGCAGGACAAGCACCGCTTGCCCACCCTGCGGCTGATCCAGGCCGCCATCCACGACCGTGACATCGCCAATCGCGGCGCCGGCAAGCCGGCCGCGAGCGAAGAAGAGATCCTGCAGATCCTGGCCAAGATGGTGAAGCAGCGCGAGGAATCGGCCAAGGCTTTCGAGGACGGCAAGCGGCCGGAGCTCGCTGCGCAGGAGCGTGGCGAGATGGAGATCATCCGCGGCTTCCTGCCGACGCAGCTCGACGATGCGGCCGTTACCGCCGCGGCACGCGCGGCGATCGCGGCGATGGGCGCCGCCAGCCAGAAGGACATGGGCAAGGTGATCGGCGTGCTCAAGCAGAAGTACGCCGGCCAGATGGACTTCGCCAAGGCAAGCGCGATCGTAAAAGGACTGCTGCAGTAATCTGCGCTTGCCCACTTCATGGGTGCGGCGGGCTCATGAGCCCTTGCAGATTGGCAGCGCCTGTGGCGGCGGTGCCGGATGGTCCTTCTTGTACTGGGCAATGATCGGCTCGAGGGTCGTCCTCGGCCAGAATTTCGGCGTGCCGATC
>NZ_RZOT01000782.1:0-1820 GCF_003999085.1 Mesorhizobium sp. M4A.F.Ca.ET.090.04.2.1 | reverse complement strand
GGCCAGCAGCTCGTCATAGGCAAGCCGCCGCCACGCCACCCCCTCGACCGCCACGTCGATCGGGTCTGCCGGATAGTGGATGCCGGCAAGCGCATCGGCGAAGGGTGGAAATGTCTGGCGGCGCATGAAGGCGTCGTCCTGCCATTCCGGCAACTCCGGCAGGCGGCCAAGCGCCTGGCCGATGGCACGGCGCAGCACCTTGCCCGAGAGACCGGCGGTGAGCGGATAGACCGGCTCGACCAGTGGCAGGTTTTCCGCTTCGCCGGCCAGCGCGACGTGGTCGGGGTGGACCATGGTCGGGCGGCCGTTGAACCATTCCATGCGGCCCGAGATGACGACATGCTCGCCCACCGGCATCGACTTTTCGAGATAAGCGGCGTGGGCATGGAAAAAGGTCAGCGCGATCTCGCCGGTGTCGTCATGGGCGTAGACCCGGTACGGCACCGACCTGTTACCACGCGGCGGCGGCTGGTGGCGGTCGATGCGTACCTCGAGGGTGACGATCGCGCCTTCGGCGGCAAGCGCTATGCCCGGCCGGTTGCGGCGGTCGATCACTGTGTGCGGCAGCACGAACAAAAGGTCGCCGGCGCGCGCGGCGCGGTCGCCGAGATCGGCGGCCACTACCTTTTCGATCAACATGCCTACCTTCGGCCCGACGCCGGCAAGCGAAGTGATCGGGACGAACAGCGGATCGAGGAGGGAAGGGCGCATGTTGTCAGCTTATGTCGCGACAACCATTGCGCAAGGCTGACACCGCCCTCTATCCACGCTATATGCGCCGCTTCAGCAAGGGACGCGGCGCCATGACCGGGACACAACGATCAAGCGAAGGGCTGGATGCCCGCCGCCGCAAGCTCCTGTTCCGCTCCTGGCATCGCGGCATGCGCGAGATGGACCTGATCCTGGGCTCCTTCGCTGATGCCGAGATCGGTGACTTGACCGATGCGGAAATCGACCAATATGAAAAGCTCCTTGAAATCCCCGACACCGAATTCCTGCCTTTCATCACCGGCGAACGTCCGGTTCCGGCCAACATCGACTGCGCTGTCCTGCAAAAGATCCTGGCGTCGCGCCGGACCATGACATTTTGAAAAACGCATACAAATGAGCCTTATTCCCTCCATCGGCCTGCCGAAGGGCCGCGCCGGCCAGTTCATCGTCGACGGTGTCGCCGACGGCTACGAAGCTTTCGCGCTGGTGCAGACGGCGCTTGAGATCGCGCCCGAAAAGCCGGTGCTGTTCGTGGCCCGCGACGGGCAGCGCCTGCCGGCGATCACCGAGGCGCTGGCCTTTGCCGCGCCTGGCCTGCCGGTGCTCGAACTGCCCGCCTGGGACTGCCTGCCCTACGACCGCGTCTCGCCGGGCTCGGATGCGGCGGCGCGGCGGCTCGACGCGCTGGCCGCCATGATCGCGCTGGCGAGGAAGCCGCATCGCGCCGTGATCCTCACCACCGCCAACGCGCTGCTGCAGCGCATCCCGCCGGCCGATCTCATCGAAGCCCAGACCTTCCACGCCAGGCCCGGCAATCAGATCGACATGAAGGCGCTGGTGTCGCGGCTGGAAACCTCCGGGTTCGAGCGGGTGCCGACGGTGCGCGGCGTCGGCGAGTTCGCGGTGCGCGGCGGCATCCTGGACCTCTTCGCGCCCGGCTGGAGCGAGGCGCTCAGGCTCGATTTCTTCGGCGACACGCTGGAATCGATCCGCGTCTTCGACGCCGCCACGCAGCGCACCACCGGCCAGCGCAAGTCGATGGCGCTGCAGGCGATGAGCGAAGTGGCGCTGACGCCGGAGACGATCAGCCGCTTCCGCCGCGCCTATAT
>NZ_RZOT01000781.1:0-1839 GCF_003999085.1 Mesorhizobium sp. M4A.F.Ca.ET.090.04.2.1 | reverse complement strand
CGGGGGACGAAAATCGTGGCGGGGATCCTGTTGTCGGCAAGCGCCGGGAGGATGCGCGGATCGGTCTGGCCGCCGCAGGCGTCGAGCGTCAGCGCGACGCGGCCGCTGCCGCCAGCCTGCGGCTTCAGATGCAGCGTCGGCTCGACGAGCGGCGCGGCGCTGGCCGTGGACACGGCGCAAACCGACAGCGCGACCGCGCAAAGATGTTTTCGCAAGAGACGCATGGTCGATTTCCGGGCCGGCGGTCGAAGCGGGATGGTTGCAATATCCAGCCAGAAGACCCGCATCAAGGCGAAAATCGGGACGGCGCACGCGCGAAGGATAACGTCACGAGAATTTGCTTCAGGCGTAACGCGAGAGCGCGTTTGCCGTTTGCTTTTCGGTGCGCGCGAGGATCTCGCGCACGGCCTCGGCAACAGGCGCGACCTCCAGGCGCCAGACGCAGCACGCCTTGCTCGGATCCGTCCGCTTGCAAAAGTCGCTCGCCACGCATTCGCAAGGCATGGAGGGCTGCAGCGAGATGCTCGGCACGCCGACCGGCCCCCAGCGGATCGGATTGGTCAGCCCGTAGAGGCCGACGACCGGGGTTCCCGCTGCGGCGGCCATGTGCATGGGGCCACTTTCATTGCCGAGGAAAAGCCGCGCCTCCTTCAGCAGCGCCAACAGCGTTTCGAGCGAAAGCGCGCCGACAAAGTTGACGACCGGCGAGGCTGTCTTCGCGGCAATCTCGTCGGCCGGCTTGTGCTCGTCCGGGCCGCCGACGAGCACGAAGTCCAGGCTGGTCTCGCGCGCGATGTCGTCGATAACGGCAGCGAAGCGTTCCGGCTGCCACCGCCGGCCAAGAAAGCTCGCTCCGGCATGCACCGCGACAAAGGCCTTTCGCCTCAGATGGTACTTGTCCAGCAACGCAAGCGCGCGCGCTGTCTCCAAAGACAGTGGGCGGATGGACGGCGCTTTTATGCGCAGATCGACGCCAAGCGCCTCGAGTGGTGAAAGATAGCGGTAGAGATAGTGTCGCTCCCCGAAGCCGAACGGCCTGGCCCGTACGTTGGCCGGCTGACGCTCATGCCAGCGCAAGGGCCTTTCGGACGGATGATAGCCGACCCTGATCGGAGCGTTGACGAGGCCGCTGACGATCCGCGAGGTTTTCGAATCGGTCAGGTCGACCGTCATGTCGAAGCGGAACCGGCGCAGCCTGCGCACCATCGAATACAGCTCGCGCCCCCGCTGCAGCGGCGATCCGCGCATCATGGCGCGCCGGAACGTGACGACATCGGTCGCGATGCCGTGGGCGGTGAGGAAGCTGGCGAAACGCGCCTCGCAAAGGAACACGATCCCGACGCCGGGATATCCGAGCTGGAGGTTCCTGGCCAGCGCCGAGGCGAGAACGAGATCGCCGATGAACTTGGTCTGCAAAATGAGAATCGAGCGGACGGGGGCGGTGGATATCTGCAACATCTGTCTCGGGCACCGGAGGATCGGAGACCCTGGAAACTGGGCGGAAACGATGTCGAGATTGGGAGCCGTCACGCGCACGATCGCGTGACTTTGCTTACAAAACCGTGAGGTACGGGCCCCGTCAGCGGTGCCGACGGGCGACCGAAAATCAGCCCCGCGACGCTGCCTTGGCGACCTGAACAGCGGCCTGCGCCGCCGCCAGCCTCGCGATCGGCACGCGGTAGGGCGAGCACGAGACATAGTCGAGGCCGACCTCTTCACAGAAGCGGATCGACGAGGGGTCGCCGCCGTGCTCGCCGCAGATGCCGAGCTTGATCTCGGGTCGCGTCACCCTGCCCTTTTCGGCCGCGATGCGCACCAGTTCGCCGACGCCCTCTATGT
>NZ_RZOT01000780.1:0-1843 GCF_003999085.1 Mesorhizobium sp. M4A.F.Ca.ET.090.04.2.1 | reverse complement strand
GCCTGGCGACGGTTCTGGCGAGCCCACGGGCGCTGGCGCAGATGAAGATGGACGACATGCCGAACATGGACTCCATGCCGGGCATGGACATGGGCGGCCATACCGGACACGACATGGGCACGATGGCGCAAGGCGCAGTCACCCTGCCCGAAGGCCAGCCGTTGCGTGAGCTGCCGCTGCTGGCCAACGAGGCCGGCCGGCCCGACCTTTTCAAGGCGCGGCTGACAGCATCGCCTGCCACGGCGCGTTTCGCCGAAGGGCAAGACACGCCGATCCTCGCCTATAACGGCACGAGCCCCGGGCCGCTGATCGAGGCCTTCGAGGGCGACCGTGTCGAGATCACCTTCGCCAACCGCATCGATGGCGAGGCAAGCACCATCCACTGGCACGGCATGCCGGTGCCGGCCGACCAGGACGGCAATCCGATGGATCCGGTGGCGGCGGGCACCGAGCGCGTTTATGCCTTCGATCTGCCGGAAGGCTCGGCCGGCACCTACTGGTACCACCCGCATCCGCACGGCAGGACGGCCGAGCAGGTCTATCGCGGCCTGGCCGGCGCCTTCGTCGTTAAGGCCAAGGCCGATCCTGTTCCGGCCGAATATGGCGACACGGTGCTGGTGTTCACCGACCTCAGGCTCGCCGCCGACGGCTCGATGCCCGCCAATTCGATGAGCGATCTGATGAACGGCCGCGTCGGCGACCATGTGCTGGTCAACGGCCAGAAGAACCCCAGACTTGCCGTGGCGAAGGGTGCGAAACGGCGCCTGCGTCTCTACAACGCCACCAATGCGCGCTTCCTGAAGCTCGCCTTCGACGGCGCTCCGATGACGATCATCGGGACGGATGGCGGGCAGCTGGCGGCGCCAGTGGCGGCCGACGAGATCCTGCTCAGCCCGGGCGAGCGCATCGAGCTGGTAGTCGCCTTTGACAACCCCGGACCCATCACTCTGTACACGCTCGACTACGATCGCGGCTGGATGGGCACCGGCCGCCCGGCCGATGCGGGGCTGACGCTGCTGACCGTTGACGTCTCCCAAGAAACGGGAGAAGCGATGCCGCCGATACCGGCGCGGCTGCGCCCAATCGCGCCGCTTGCCGCCCCCGCGCTCTCCCGGCGCCTCGTCCTCACCGAGACCATGGCGATGAACGTCACCGGCATGGAGATGGGCTTCCTGATCAACGGCAAGGCCTTCGACATGGGACGCGTCGACATCGTCGGCAAGGCCGGCGAGACCGAGCTCTGGGAGATCGTCAATCGGGCCGACATGGATCATCCCTTCCATGTCCACGGCACGCAATTCCAGGTGATCGAGCACGAGCGCGACGGCAAGGTCTCCAAGCCGCCCTTCCTTGCCTGGAAGGACACCGTCAACGTGGCGCGCGGCGAGACGCTGCGGCTGCTGTTGCGCCAGGAGCGGCCCGGCCGGCGCATGTACCACTGCCACATCCTCGAGCATGAGCAGCTCGGCATGATGGGCGTGCTCGACGTCACGGCATGAGAACCGGCGTCGCGTCCAGAGCGGCGATGCTGGCGCTCGCCGGCTCGCTCGTCCTGTCCTCGCCGCTGGCCGTGGCCTCGGGCGACGCGGTTGTTGCGGCCCGCCAGGCCTCGATGAAGGCGATGGCGGCGGCGGCGAAGACCGTAGCCGAGATGTTCGACGGCAAGCGCGCCTATGACCCAGCCGGCTTCAAGGCGGCGGCCGAGGCGCTGCGCGCCCGCACCGGTTCTGCCCTGATCGGCGAATTCCCGGCGGGCACGCTCGGCGCGCCTTCCGGCGGCAAGGCGGCGATCGACCAGGCGCGGCCGGAATTCGAGGCGCTCGCCCGCCATATCGGCGGGGAC
>NZ_RZOT01000077.1:0-14419 GCF_003999085.1 Mesorhizobium sp. M4A.F.Ca.ET.090.04.2.1 | reverse complement strand
CTCGAAGGCCTGAAGAAGACCGCGCGTGAACGCGGGCTGTGGAACTTCTGGCTGACCGGCTCCGAGCGCGGTTATGGTCTCTCCACGGTCGAATACGCCTATCTGGCGGAGGAGATGGGCAAGGCGCATCTGGGAGCCGAGACCTTCAACTGCTCGGCGCCCGACACCGGCAATATGGAAGTGCTGGAGCGCTACGGCTCGGCGGAGCACAAGCAACAATGGCTGGAGCCGCTGCTCGACGGCAGGATCCGCTCGGCCTATCTGATGACCGAGCCGGACGTCGCCTCGTCCGACGCCACCAACATTTCGATGCGCTGCGAGCGGCAGGGCGGCGACTATGTGCTGAACGGCGAGAAATGGTGGGCGTCCGGCGCCGGCGATCCTCGCTGCGCCATCTATATCGTCATGGTCAGGACAGGTTCCGGCGATGACCCTCGGCATCGCCAACATTCGATGATCCTGGTGCCTTCCGATGCGAAGGGCGTGACCAAGCTGCGGGCCATGCAGGTCTATGGCGACGACGATGCGCCGCACGGCCACATGCATCTCAGGTTCGACAATGTGGTCGTGCCGGCGTCGAACCTGATCCTCGGCGAGGGCAGGGGTTTCGAGATCGCGCAGGGGCGGCTCGGACCCGGCCGCATCCATCACTGCATGCGCGCCATCGGCCAGGCCGAGATGGCGCTGGAGATGCTCTGCCAGCGCTCGGTGCGCCGCGAGGCCTTCGGCCAGCCCCTGGCGAAACTCGGCGCCAATTTCGACATCATCGCGGAATGCCGCATGGATATCGAGATGGCGAGACTGCTCTGCCTCAAGGCGGCATGGATGATCGACCAGGGCGACGCCCGCGCCGCCGCGCCCTGGATCAGCCAGATCAAGGTCGTGGCGCCGCGCGTCGCGCTCAAGGTCACCGACGAGGCGGTGCAGATGTTCGGCGCGCAAGGCATCAGCCAGGACACGCCGCTGGCGCGCTCATGGACGCATTTGCGCACGCTGCGCCTCGCCGACGGGCCCGACGCGGTGCATCGCCGGCAGGTGGCGCGAACCGAGCTGAAGAAATACACGCAGGAGAAGGTCTGAGCGCAAGGCTTGGCCAGTCACTGCTCTGCGACAAGCAAGGAGTATCCCCGATGACCCTCCCATCCGAAATGAAGGCGCTGCTGCTGACCGGCGACGGCTACACCAAGACGCCATCCGGCAGTGCGCTTGAGACGATGGACCCCTATCTCGAGCAAGGCACGATCGCGGTGCCGACGCCCGGACCGAGCCAGGTGCTGATCAAGGTCAGCCTGGCCTCGATCAACCCGTCCGACGTCGCCTTCATCAAGGGCCAGTACGGCCAGCCGCGGGTCAAGGGCCGGCCGGCTGGCTTCGAGGGCGTCGGCATCGTGGCCGCGACCGGCGGCGAGCCCTACGCAACGGGTCTGGCCGGCAAGCGCGTCGCCTTCGCCACCGGACTGTCGAACTGGGGCGCCTGGGCCGACTACGCGGTCGCGGAAGCATCGTCCTGCATCCCACTGCTCGACACGGTGCGCGACCAGGATGCGGCGGCGATGATCGTCAACCCGCTCACCGCGCTCGCCATGTTCGACATCGTCAAGCAGGACGGCGAGAAGGCCTTTATCATGACAGCCGGCGCCAGCCAGCTCTGCAAGCTGATAGCGGGCCTCGCCAAGGAAGAGGGCTACAGGCCGATCGTCACGGTGCGCCGCGACGAGCAGATCCCGCTTCTCAAGGAGGTCGGCGCGACCCATGTGCTCAATGAGAAGGCCGCGGATTTCGAGGCCACGCTCATCGAGGTGATCAAGGCCGAGCAGCCGCGCATCTTCCTCGACGCGGTCACCGGGCCGCTGGCCTCGGCCATCTTCAACGCCATGCCGAAGCGCTCGCGGTGGATCGTCTATGGCCGGCTCGACGCGGAGCCGACGGTCATCCGTGAGCCCGGCCAGCTGATCTTCCAGCACAAGCATATCGAAGGCTTCTGGCTCGCCGAATGGATGCGCCAGCACCGCGACAGCATGGGCGCGGCGGTCATGGAGGCGCAGAAGCGCTTTTCCGACGGCCGCTGGTCGACCGACGTGACGGCGGTGGTGCCGCTGGAAGAGGCGATGGCGAAGGTTCCGGCGGAACTGGCCAAGCCGAATGGCAAGGTGTTCATAAAGCCGTAGATTTTCCCTTCTCCCCGTTCACGGGGAGAAGGTGCCCGAAGGGCGGATGAGGGGCGGCGCCGACGGCTCGCGATTGGCCGTGCTGCCGCCGGTCTCTGTCGTCCGCAATTTCGCAAGCTTGGCGCCGCCCCTCACCTGCCTGCCGGCATTCTCTTCCCGTATAATGACGGGGCGAGGAGGGCTAATCACTCCGCCGGCTCGACGTTGGTGTAGGCGGCTTCCTCCAGCTCGCGCTTCAGCCGTGCTTCCTCATGCGTCTTCGGCGTAACGAAGCGGCCGAGCAGCAGATAGGCGACCGGGGTCAGGAACAGGGTCGAGACGGTGGCAAGGCCAAGCCCGCCGACGATCACCCAGCCGAGCGCGATGCGCGCCTCGGCGCCGGCGCCGACGGCCAGCACCAGCGGCACGCCGCCGAGCACGGTGCAGATCATTGTCATCATCACCGGGCGCAGGCGGATGATGGAGGCCTGCTCGATCGCCTCGCGCACGCCGAGCCCGCGATCGCGCAGCTGGTTGGCGAACTCGACGATCAGGATGCCGTTCTTGGCCATGACGCCGACCAGCAGCACCAGGCCGATCTGGCTGTAGGCATTGAGGCTGGTTCCCGAGAGCAGGAGGGCGAAGATCGCGCAGGCGAGGCCCAGCGGCACCGTCGCCATGATAATGATGGCGCTGACGAAGCTTTCGAACTGGGCGGCAAGCACCAGCAGGATGATGACCAGCGCGAAGCCGAAGATGGTGATCATGGCGCTGTTGGTCTCGCCCAGCGTCGCCGCCTCGGCGAGCGGCAGGATGCGGCTGCCCGGCGGCAAGAGCGGCGTGGCAATCTCCTCGGCGCGGCTCAGCGCGTCGCCGAGCGCGAAGTCGCCTGACAGGTTCGAGGTGATAGCGACCGACGGCTGCTGCTGCTCGCGCGTCAGCGATGGCGGCACGGCGCGTTCGGTCAGCGTCGCGATGGTCGACATCGGCAGGAAGCGACCGTCGCCGGTCTTAACGAAGATGTTCTCGAGGTCGGTCGGGTCGTTGATCGGGTTGGTCGTCGACACCAGCTTCACGCCATAGCTGCGGTCGGCGATATAGACGTCGACGACGTCGTTGCCGTCGAGCATGGCCTGCAATGTGTCGGCCAGCCCGGTGATGTCGATGCCGAGGTCGGAGGCGCGCTCGCGGTCGATGGCCACGGCCAGCTGGGGCTGGGTCGGGTCGACGGAGAGCCGTGGCGACTGGAAGCGCTGGTCCTTCTGCATCTCGGCGACGACCTTGCCCGCCGCCTCGCCGAGCGCCTTGCGGTCGTTGCCGACCAGCGCGAACTGCAGGCCGTTGCCGGCGCCGCGGATACCAAGGCTGTTGGGCTGCACCGGGAACACCCGCACGCTCGGCACCTGCCTTGTCAATCGGCTGATCTCGGCCACGATCTCCCGCTGGCTGCGCGCGCGTTCGTCCCACGGAGCCAGCGTCATCACCATGAAACCTGAGTTGTAGGCGCCGTTCTGGCCTGCGTTTTCGAAGGTGCTGCGGATCTCGCCGGATTCGCGCAGCAGCTGGATCAGCCTCTCGATCTTCTGCATCTGCTCGGTCGTGTAGTCGAGGCTGACGCCTTGCGGGGCGCTGATGCGCAACAAGACGACGGCGCGGTCCTCGCTCGGCGTCAGCTCCTGGCGGATGGTGCCGAAGAGGGTGAAGGCGATGCCGGCGAAGAGCAGCGCCACCAGCACCACCAGCCACGGCGCGCCGAGGCAGGCATGCAGGCAGCGCCGGTAGGTCGCGTTCAGCGCGCCGCCGATGCGGGCGCCGATGCCCTTGCCGCCTTCATGGTGGAGCGAGGCGCTGGACAGCATGCGCGAGGCGAGCATCGGGCAAAGGGTGAGTGCGACCACGCAGGACAGCAGCACCGACATCGCCAGCACAAAGCCGAATTCGCGAAACAGGCCGCCGGTCTGGCCGGGCAGGAAAGAGATCGGCACGAAGACGGCGACCAGCGTCAGCGTGGTGGCGATGACGGCGAAGAAGACCTCCTGCGCGCCAAGCACGGCCGCCGCGCGCGGCCCCATGCCCTGGTTGCGCCGGCGCACGATGTTTTCGAGCACGACGATGGCGTCATCGACGACGAGTCCGGTGGCCAGCACCAGCGCCAGCAGCGTCAGGATGTTGACCGAAAAGCCGGCGAGATAGATCGCGGCGATGGTGCCGATCATGGCGACCGGCATCGACAGGCCGGGGATCAGCGTTGCGCGCCAGTCGAGCAGGAAGGCGTAAATGACGATCAGCACAATCGAGACAGAGAGCGCCAGCGCGATCTCGACCTCGTGCACGGCGCCGTTGACAAAGACCGCGTCGTCGCTGGTGACCTTGATCGACATTCCCTGTGGCAAGTTCTCCTGCAGCTTGGCGACGGCCGCCCTGACGCCGGTCGAGATGTCCAGCGTGTTCGATTCCGCCTGACGGATGATGCCGAGGCCGATGCCGGTCTTGCCGTCCGAACGCAGCGCCGTCTGGCCGACATCGGGACCGAGCGTGACGGTTGCGACGTCGCGGATGCGCGTCTTGCCGGCGATGATGATGTTCTCGAACTCCTCCGGCGTCGTCACGTCGGCCGTGGTGCGCACGATCAGATCCTGGTTGGTGGTGGTGATCGAGCCAGCCGGCGAATCGAAGGCGACCGAGGCGAGCGCGGCCCGGAGATCGGCGACGGTGAAGCCGTGGCTGGCGAGCTTGTTCTGGTCGACGTCGATGCGGAAGATCTTGTCGCGCTCACCGGAAACCTGGACGTCGGCGACGCCCGGGACGGCGGCGAGCTCGTCCTCGATCTGATCCTGGACGATCACCGTCATGTCCTGCACCGACATGGTGTCGGAGGTGACCGCCAGCCGCATCACCGGCTCGGAATTGGCGTCGGCCTTGACGATGCGCGGCGTGTCGGCCGTGTCCGGTATCTGGTTGGAGATGCGGCTGACGGCGTCGCGCACATCGGAGGCGGCGACGTCGAGATCGACGCCGTCGTTGAACTCGATGGTGACACGGCTGTTGCCGAAGGAGGAAGTCGACGAGATAGACTTGACGCCGGAGACGCGCGCGACCGCGCCCTCGATCGTGTCGGTCAGCTCGCGGTCGACGGTCTCGGCTGCGGCGCCCTCGAAGGTGGTGCTGACGGTGATGACGGGACGGTCGACATCCGGCAGTTCACGGATCTCGACGCCATAGAAGGCGGCAAGGCCGGCGACCGCGATCAGTGTGTTCAGCACCAGGGCCATGACCGGCCGGCGAATGAACAGCGCGGTGAAGCCGCTCTCGCTGGCGGTGTTGGCGCCGCCGCTCATGGGCTGTCAGCTTCGGCGGCGCGCTGCTGCTCGCCGGCGATGCGGACCTCGCCGCCCTCGCTGACGCTCTGGGTGCCTTCGGTCACCACCATGTCGCCGCTGACGATCGGCGCGTCGATTAGCACTGTCTCGGTGTTGCGCTGGATGATGCGCACGGGAACGCGTTTGGCCTTGCCGTCCGCGACCGCCCAGACATAGGCGCCGTCGGAACCCCACAGGATGGCCAGCGGGCTAACCGCCGGATAGGAGTCGCCCGGAAATTTCATGCTGATCTGGAACGACATGCCGGCGCGCAGCGAATCCGCCGGGTTGGCGATTGTCGCCTTGACCAGCAGCGTGCGGCTGGCCTCGTCGATATGGTTGTCGATGGCCGAGACGGTGCCGGTGTAGGCCTGGCTCGGATTGGCGATCGGCGTCGCCGACAATTGCGCGCCGACCTTGACGGCGGCGGCGAAGCGCTCGGGCACCAGGAAGTCGACCAGGATCGAGGAGCGATCGTCGAGCGTGGCGATGGCCGACTGGCTGGTCACGTAATTGCCGGCGGAGATCGGCAGGATGCCGACCGTGCCCGCAATTGGGGCCACGATCGAGCGGCGCTGCAGGGCGAGCTCGGCGTCGCGCAGCGCCAGCTTGGCGTTGGCCAGCGCCACTTCCGCATCGGCGACGGCGACCGGCGTCGCGGCATTCGAGGCGCGCAGCGACTTCACCCGGTCGAGCTTGTCCTGAGCGTCCTGCAGGCCGACCTTGGCGCGGTCCTCGGCAATCACCTCGGTGTCGGAATCGAGGGTGGCGATGACCTGGCCCTTGTCGACATGGGTTCCGGAGGCGACCAGAAATTCGACGAGACGGCCGGAACTGTAAGGGTTGACCGTGACCGAGGCGTTGGCTCGGCCGGTGCCGATCGCCTGCAGGCGGTCGTTGATGGCGGCCGTGCTCGCCGGCAACGCGACGACATTCGCCGGTTGTCGGTTGCTGTCGCGGCTGCTTGCCTGCTTCGCCGCGTCGACGGCGCCGGTCGTCTGTGCCGATGTCGCGGCGTCGGCCCATTCGATACCCCAGCGTGCCAGCACCTCATGCGCGCCGGGGAAAAAACTTATCCAGGCGGCCGCGGCGGCCACCAGGATCACAAGCGCAAAAACGATCTGTTTCCAGGCGGCCATCGGCACTCCGGTCGGCAAAACGTCTACAGGTTTCCCCAAGCAAAAAACGCAGCAACGCACCCCGGCAATGTGCGAAGCCACGCGATATCATGGCTTTATGGCAATTCTGCCGCTGCCATGCACATTAAATCTGCGTAACGTTGGCGGCCGCCGGCACGGATACCGGGAGGTCAGCGCAAGCCTTCCAACTCGCGGATGCGCTTGGCGCCGTCAGCCTCAAGCTGTCTTGTGACGGCGCCGATCAGCGTCTCGGCGACGACGAAGAGGGCGGCCGAGGAATCCCAGGCCGAGGGCACAGCGGTGCGTCCGGCGATGACATGGCGGGCGAAGCGGGCGATCGGCGACAGCCATTGATCGGTGAACAGCACGATCTGAACGCCGCGCTGATGCGCGGTCTCGGCAAAGCGCACCAGACTGTCCTGGTAGCGCCTGATGTCGAAGATCACCAGCACGTCGCGCTTGCCCATGTCGATCAGCCGGTCGCGCCAGATGCTTTCCTGTCCGGCGAGGTGGTAGACGTCCGGCTGGACGATGGCGAGGTGCGCGGCCATGTAGCGCGCCAACGGATCGGTGAAACGGCCGCCGATCAGGAAGGTCTTGCCGCGCCTGGCGGCGAGCAGTGCCCCGATGTCGGCAAGCTGCTTCTCAGACAGGTGCCTGAAGGTCTCGCGCATGTTCTCGAGCGTCGCCTCCAGCATCGGCGACACCGCGCCGCCGCCGGGCGAGGCCGGGTTGAGCGTGCGCGACGCCGGCGACTGCAATTGCGCCGCCAGTTCGTCCTGCAGCGCCGACTGGAATTCCGGATAGTTCTGGAAGCCGAGGCGGGCGACGAAACGCAGGATCGTCGGCGAGGACACGCCGGCTGCGGCCGAAAATTCGGCAACCGTCTTCAGCCCGATCAACGGATAGTTGGCGATCAGCGTCTGCGCCGCGCGCCGCTCGCCGGCCGGCATGGCGCCAATGCGGTCGGAAATCAGTTCGGCGATGCTGGAGATCATGGTTTTCCCCCACCTATTTGCCCGGTCGACGCTATTCCCCGAAATCGCGTTTGACAAAGCCGGACAAACTGTATGAAATCATCCGCAAGGGCGCAATGAGACAAAATACGTAACATACGGTACATCGCTCTCCAGGGGACGACGGACTATGGAGACAGCACGGCCCTCCAGCCATGCAGAGCCTGACACCGTGAGGGTGACCAACCCCGGCGGATCGAGCCCGTTTGTTCTGACTTGCGACCACGCCTCCAACTTCCTGCCGGCCGAATTCGGCACGCTCGGCCTGCCGGCGGAGGATCTTTCCCGGCACATCGCCTGGGATCCCGGCGCGCTGCCGGTCGCCCACCGCATGGCCGCCGCGCTCGACGCCACGCTGGTCGAGACCGGCATCTCGCGCCTCGTCATCGACTGCAACCGGCCGCTCGATGCGCCGGACCTCGTGCCGCCGATAAGCGAGACCACGGTCATTCCCGGCAATGCCGGTCTGTCGGACAAGCAGCGCGCCCGGCGCATCGACCTGTCGTGGCGGCCGTTCCACGACACGATCGCGCGCATCATCGACGAGCGGCTGGCGCGCGGACGGGAAACGCGGCTGGTGTCGGTGCATTCCTTCACGCCGGTCTACAAGGGCAAAAGCCGGCCCTGGCATATCGGCATCATCCATGACGAGGACCGCCGGCTGGCGGTGCCCCTGATCGCGGCGCTCAAGCGGCTCGCCGGCGTCACCGTCGGCATCAACGAACCCTATTCGCCGGCCGACCGCGTCTATTTCACGCTGGAACGGCATGCGCGCTCGCGCGGCCTTGCCTGCGCGATGATCGAAATCCGCAACGACGAAATCTCCGGCGAGGCCGGGCAGCGGAAATGGGCGGATCTGCTCACCGGCATTTTTTCTGATCTGGAGCCCGAGGAGGCCAGCGGCTCCCGACAACGCGCAGTGGGAAAGTCAGTACAATCGGCCAGCTAAGAACTAAAGGGGACTTCAAATGACAGCACCGGGTTATACCGAAGTTGATAAGGCGGAGGACGTAAAGCACCTCCACAGCATGGGCTACGCCCAGGAACTGGAGCGGCGCCTCAGCCGCTTTTCGAATTTCGCGGTTTCGTTCTCGATCATCTGCATCCTGTCCGGCGGCATCAATTCGCTGGCGCAGGCCACCTCCGGCGCCGGCGGCATCGGCATCGGCATCGGCTGGCTGGTCGGCTGCTTCGTGTCGCTGACCTTCGCTGTCGCCATGTCGCAGATCAGCTCGGCCTATCCGACGGCCGGCGGCCTCTACCACTGGGGTTCGATCCTCGGCAATCGCGGCACCGGCTGGGTGACGGCCTGGCTCAACCTGCTCGGCCTGATCACTGTGCTCGGCGCCATCAATGTTGGCACCTGGACCTTCTTCGTCGGCGCCTTCGGACCGGCGCTGGGAATTGAAGGCAATCTGACCAACCAGATGATCTTCCTGATCATCATCACCGGCGCCCAGGCACTGATTAACCATCTCGGCATCAAGCTGACGGCGAAGCTCACCGACTTCTCCGGCTATCTCATCTTCTTTGGCTCGATCCTGATCGCGATCGTCTGCCTTGCCGCCGCCGAGACCTGGGACGTCAGCCGTCTCTTCACCTTCCACAACTACTCGGGCGATGCCGGCGCCGGCGTCTGGCCGTCGGTGTCGAACGCCTGGGTGTTCGCGCTCGGCCTGCTGCTGCCGATCTACACCATCACCGGCTACGACGCCTCGGCGCACACCTCCGAGGAAACCATCAAGGCGGCCAGTTCCGTGCCGCGCGCGATGGTCATGTCGGTCATCTGGTCGGCCGTCTTCGGCTACCTGTTCCTGGCCGCCTTCATCCTGATGATCCCGAACATGGACGATGCCGCCAAGCAGGGCTGGAACGTGTTCTTCTGGGCCTTCGACCAGCGTGTCAGCCCCGGCATCAAGGAGTTCGTCTACCTTGTGGTGTTTGTTGCCCAGCTGCTTTGCGGCCTGGCCACGGTGACCTCGGCTTCGCGCATGATCTTCGCCTTCTCGCGTGACGGCGGCCTGCCGGGTTCGGCGGCACTCGCCAAGGTCAGCCCGACCTATCGCACGCCGGTGGCGGCGATCTGGACGGCGTCGATCCTGTCGGTGCTGTTCGTCTGGGGCTCGACCCTGGTTTCGGTCGCCGGCACCTCGGCCTACACCATCGTGGTGTCCTGCACGGTCATCTTCCTGTTCCTCTCCTTCACCGTGCCGATCGTGCTCGGCATGCTGGCCTGGGGCACGCCGAAGTGGGACAAGATGGGCCCGTGGAACATGGGGCGTGCGATCTTCATGCTGTTCGGCGTCCTCTCCATTCTGTCGATGATCCTGATCTTCGTCATCGGCATCCAGCCGCCGAACGACTGGGCGCTCTACATCACCGTCGGCTTCTTCATCCTGACGGCGATCGTGTGGTTCGCGTTCGAGCGCAACCGCTTCCAGGGCCCGCCGCTTGGCGACATCATCGCGGCGCGCCAGGCAGCGATCAAGGCAGCCGAACAGGCGGTCGGCGAGACCGGCCACTGACGTCTATTTCCATGGCCATGGCCGGCCTGGCGCCGGCCATGGTTTCGTTCCCCCTCTCAAAAGACCAAGCGCTGGAGTGCCAAAGGAATGGCCGGAAATTTCTCGTTCGATCAATTGAAGAAAGCGGTCTCCAATGGCGAGATCGACACGGTGCTGGCCTGCATCGTCGACATGCAGGGCCGGCTCGCGGGAAAGCGCTTCCTGGCCCAGTATTTCGTCGATTCCGCGCATGGCGAGACGCATGGCTGCAACTATCTGCTGGCCTGCGACATCGATATGGAGCCGGTGCCGGGCTACAAGGCGGCAAGCTGGTCGAAGGGCTATGGCGACTTCGTCATGAAGCCGGACCTGGCGACGCTGCGGCGGCTGCCGTGGCTGGAAAAGACGGCGCTGGTGATCTGCGACGTGCTCGATCACCACGACCATGAAGATCTGGCGCATTCGCCGCGCGCCATCCTGAAGAAGCAGGTCAAGCGGCTGAAGGATCGCGGCTATATCGGCTACTTCGCCTCCGAGCTCGAATTCTACCTGTTCAACGAGACCTACGATTCCGCCCGCAAGAAGCACTGGCAGGGCCTCGACTCGGCCTCGCCCTACATCGGCGACTACCAGATCGGCATCACCACCAAGGAAGAAGGCGTGATGCGCCGGCTGCGCAACGAGATGGAAGCCGCCGGCATTCCGATCGAGAACTCCAAGGGCGAATGGGGCCCGGGCCAGGAAGAGATCAACGTGCGCTACGCGGAAGCGCTCGATATGGCCGACCGCCATGTCATCCTGAAGAACGGCGCCAAGGAGATCGCCGATTCCGAGGGCAAGTCGATCTCCTTCATGGCCAAGTACAATTACGGGCTCGCCGGCAACTCCAGCCACATCCACAATTCGCTGTGGAGCGCCGACGGCAAGACGCCCCTATTCTTCGACAAAAGCGCCGAATGGACGTTGTCGACGCTCGGCCAGCACTGGGCGGCCGGCCAGATCAAATACGCCAAGGAGTTCACCTGGTTCCTGGCGCCCTACATCAATTCCTACAAGCGCTTCCAGGCCGGCACCTTCGCGCCGACCAAGATCATGTGGAGCGAGGACAACCGCACCGCCGGCTTCCGCCTGTGCGGCGAGGGCACCAAGGGCATCCGCATGGAATGCCGGATAGGAGGCGCCGACCTCAACCCCTATCTCGCCTTCGCGGCGCTGATCGCATCCGGCCTTGCCGGCATCGACGAGAAGCTGGAACTGCAGAAGCCGTTCGTCGGTGACGCCTACCAGGCCTCGCGCCTGCCGGAGATTCCGAAGACGCTGCGCGACGCCACCGAGACGCTGTCGAAGTCGAAGATGCTGAAGCAGGCCTTCGGCGAGGATGTTGTCGAACACTATGTGCATACGGCCCGCTGGGAGCAGTTCGAATACGACCGCCGCATCACGGATTGGGAACTGCACAGGGGGTTCGAGCGATACTAAAGCTGTAATCCGCGTTGACTGAACCTAACTAAAGCTGTAATTTCTCAGTTAGGCTCAAGGAGCGCGAAATGGGAAAATATTCGCCTTTGCGTACGTATCTCATGGCTCAGACCCGTGAACGGATTCCGATGTCGTTCAAGGACATCGAGAGGCTGCTTGGCGAGAAGTTGCCGGCGTCCAAGCAATATCCGGCCTGGTGGAGCAACAATCCCAGCAACAATCCAATGACAAAGGAATGGCTGGCTGCGGGATTCCAGACGGAGTCGGTCAACATCGCAGGCGAGAATCTGATCTTTCGACGCTCTAAGGCAGATGCTTGGCAAGGAAGTGGTCAAGCATATGGCAAGTCTGCAGGCGGGCTAACCGAGGCAAGGAGTTCGGGGCGTCGTCCCGGCTTCATCGAGGACAAGGTGGATTTCAATAATGCTCCGCACATGAGCGGCGAGAACGAGGAATATATCGTGCCGCCACGCGGCGCCGATCCGTTGTTTGGATGCATGGCCGGGACGCTCACGCTTCTTCCGGACGTCGACTACACAGCTCCCGCGGATACGGACTGGGGCAAAGTGTATGACGATTGACGGAGTGTTGCTGGACACGTGCTTCATGCTGTGGCTGTCGACCGAGCAGCCGGTTGCGAGAACGGCTGTTGATAGAGTGACCAGTGCGCGAAAAAATGGCGACGTGATCGCCGTTTCGATCATGTCGGCTTGGGAAATCGGCATGCTTGTGTCGAAGGGCCGGCTTCCATTCATCAAGTCGCCGCTCGGTTGGTTCGAAGGGTTCGTGCAAGCCGGTGCGACGAGCGTCGAGGGGATCGACAGCGAGCTTCTGGTGGAGTCCTCGTTTCTGCCCGGCGTCGTTCACAACGATCCGACGGACCGGATCATCATAGCCACTGCCCGCTCGAAGAACCTCGCAATCATTACCCGCGATCGCGCCATCCTTGCTTATGGCGCGGCCGGCTTTGTCAAAACAGTCCCTTGTTGATTTTGGAGACGCCTTCTTGGAAACGGTCAAACTCAAATCCCCCATCGACGGCTCGATCTATGCGGAGCGGCCGATCGCCACCGACCAGGCGATCAATGCCGCGGTCGAGCGCGCCAAGGCGGCGCAGGAGAAGTGGGCCGAAACACCGGTCGTCGAGCGCGGCAAGTACATGCTGGCGATGCTCGAAGCGCTGGTCGCCATGACTGACGAGATCGTGCCGGAGATCGCCTGGCAGATGGGCCGCCCGGTGCGCTATGGCGGCGAGTTCGGCGGCGTCAAGGAACGCGTCAACTACATGGTCGAGATCGCCGAGCAGGCGTTGAAGCCGGTCCTGGCCTCCAACCCGAAGGACGGCTTCCGCCGCTATGTGAAGAAGGTGCCGCTCGGCGTGGTCATGGTCATCGCGCCGTGGAACTACCCTTATCTCACCGCCGTCAACACCATCGTGCCGGCGCTGATGGCCGGCAGCGCCGTCATCCTCAAGCACGCGGCGCAGACGCTTTTGGTCGGCGAGCGTTTTCAGCAGGCCTTCGACAGAGCTGGCCTGCCCAAGGGCCTGTTCCAGAACCTGGTCATGAACCACGGCCAGACCGAGAAGCTGCTCGGCTCCGGCAAGATCGACCATGTCAACTTCACCGGCTCGGTCGCAGGCGGTCGCGCCATCGAGAAAGCCGCGGCCGGTACTTTCATGAGCCTCGGCCTCGAGCTCGGCGGCAAGGATCCGGCCTATGTGCTGCCCGACGCCAAGATGGATCATGCGGTCGCCAATCTGGTCGACGGCGCCTTTTTCAATTCCGGCCAGTGCTGCTGTGGCATCGAGCGCGTCTATGTTCACGAGAAGGTCTATGACGAGTTTGTCGAGGGCTTCATTGCCGAGACCAGGAACTATGTCGTCGGCAATCCGCTGGAGCAGGCGACGACGCTGGGGCCGATGGCGCAGGCACGCTTCGCCGACCTGATCCGCGAGCAGAAGGCCGAGGCGCTGCGCAAAGGCGCAACGGCGCATGTCAACATGAAGGTCGCCGAGGACAAGGCAGGCTCGCCCTATCTGGCGCCGGAAGTGCTGACCAATGTCGACCACCAGATGGGCGTCATGCGCGAGGAGAGCTTCGGGCCGATCGTCGGCATCATGAAGGTGCGCAACGACGAGGAGGCCATCGCGCTGATGAACGACAGTCCCTACGGGCTGACGGCATCTATCTGGACGCGCGACACCGAACGCGCTGTCGCGATCGGCGACCGCGTCGAGACCGGAACCGTATTCATGAACCGCTGCGACTATCTCGATCCGGCGCTGGTCTGGACCGGCGTCAAGGACACCGGCAAGGGCGCGGCGCTCTCGGCCATAGGGTACGACAATCTGACCCGGCCGAAATCATTCCACCTGCGTGAAGCGATCTGATTTTTTTCGAAAGACAAGCAATGTCCAAGCTCATCTCCAAATGGAACTACCCGACCACCGTCCGCTTCGGCGCCGGCCGCATCAAGGAACTGCCAGACGTGTTGGCAGCCACAGGCATCAAGCAGCCGCTCTTCGTCACCGATCCTGGGCTGGCGAAATTGCCGGTCGTCGCCTCGACGCTGAAGATTCTCGACGACGCCAAAGTTCCGTATGGCGTGTTTTCCGAGGTGAAGCCGAACCCGGTCGATTCCAACCTGACCGCCGGGATCGCGGTGTTCAAGAAGGGCAAGCATGACGGCGTCATCGCCTTCGGCGGCGGCTCGGCGCTCGACCTCGGCAAGCTGATCGCCTTCCAGGCCGGGCAGACGCGGCCGGTGTGGGAC
>NZ_RZOT01000779.1:0-1850 GCF_003999085.1 Mesorhizobium sp. M4A.F.Ca.ET.090.04.2.1 | reverse complement strand
CGCATGTACGCGATCCTGGGCATGATGCAGCTTCAGCCGGTGGCGGGTGCCGCCGAAGGAGTTGGTCAGGATGATGTCGGCGCCAGCATCGACGAAGTTCTGGTGCAGGCTGGTGATGGTGTCGGGCGCGGTCTCGTTCAGCAACTCCGGCGCTTCGCCGGCTTCCAGGCCCATGGCGAACAGATTGGTGCCGGTGGCGCCATCGGCGAGCAGCACGCCCTTTTCGGCAAGCAATGCCTCGATCGGGTTGGTCATGATGACATACGCCTTCCGGGAGTTCCAAGCAGGTTTCGCTTCGCTCCGCCTGCTTGTTGTTCTATTGCTTCAGGTTCTGCTCGCAAAACCGCGAGGGCACTTTTGCGGAATCTGCTATCGAGATAAGGATATAAAGAACTCTTTATATGACGTCAATCTCAAAGCCGGCGGTCAGCCGTCAAAATTGGACCTCAGCCAGCCTTTGCGCGAAGCTCGCCGCCTCATGCGCATTGATGTCGGCGGCGCGGATCAGATTGTCGAAATGGCTGGTCAAGGTGCGGATCGGCTGCGTGGCATTCAGCACCAGATACATGTCGCCGACATAGATGGCGGCTCGGTAGGGCCCGAAGATGGTGTAGGGGATCGAGTAGCGCATGCGCCCGTCATAGAGGTACAGGCGGAAGGTCGGATAGAGATCATCGAGCAGTGTCGCCATGTGTAGAAGCTGCTGGCGGCGCTCGGCCTCGGGAAAGCGGTCCCAGACGCCTAGCCCGCGCGCGAAGATCTCGAGCGTGTGGCGCGGCATGCAGACCTCCATGTCGGTCTCCGGGCGCCTGGTATAGTCGATGCGGTATTGCGTCTCGCCCGCCTGCGCCTCGCGGCTCTTGTTGGTGATGTTCGCCTCGTAGTCGACCAGCGCCTCGGTGCGCAGCAAGTCGGGAATGCCGGCCGGTACGTAGCGGATTTTCGTTCCCGCCGCCTCGGAGTGCCATTTGGCGAGCAGCGTGCGGTCGAAGCCGTCGGGGGCCTCCTCGATCTCCAGGCTCTCGCGGATTTCGCCGGTGACGCCTTCGTCATGGCTCAGGCCTAGCAGCCAGTCGAGTGACACTTTGAACTCGGCGGCGATGTTGAGCAGCGTCTCCGCGCGGGGCAGTCGGGTCGACGTCCCGGAGAGCAGTTGCGACAGCGCCGAGCGGTCTATGCCGACCGCTGTCGCGAAAGCCGACTGGTTCAGGTCCGAGCGTGTCAAGAGCAATTTCAGGCGCTCTCGGAAGAGAGTCGACAGGTCGCGCTTGTCCATCATGCTGCTCCAGCTTTGGAGAGGAAAAATTTGCGCCGAAGCCGAATTGAACGTGGCTCAGGCGTAAATGAATCCTCCGTTTTGTTTACAATGTATAACATATGCGGCTGAAAATGCGCACTCGCAACAGTTTGTGCGCTTTGTCGCGTTGCGACAACGGCAGGCTCCTGACACAATGCTGTCAGGAATCAAAGTGGTTCCGGCGACTGGAGGGCAGTGGTCGATCGCATGGCAAGCATGACTAAGAGACGTAGCAGTGCAGCGGCTATCGAATGGCCGACCGTGTTCTTGGCATTTTTCTGCTACGGCACCTGGCTCGCCACCGGCTTCCTTCTCTGGCCATCCTATCCGATACTGGCGCTCGGCGCCCTGGCCCTGACCGCCGCGCTGCAATCCTCGCTGATGCACGAAGTGCTGCACGGCCATCCGACACGCAATGCGCGGATCAATGAAGCCTTTGTCTTCCTGCCGATCGGCGTGGTGTGGCCGTTCCGCCGCTTCAAGACGATCCATCTTCGCCACCATGCCGACGAGCGGCTGACTGATCCGCTTGACGATCCGGAGAGCTATTATC
>NZ_RZOT01000778.1:0-1853 GCF_003999085.1 Mesorhizobium sp. M4A.F.Ca.ET.090.04.2.1 | reverse complement strand
GGATACCACTGGGGCCTGACCCGCAAGCGTGCCATCCTCGGCTGGGAGGCGGGACAGGTCTCGTCCTGAAACGTCGATATTTTCGAGTTTTGTTGCACAAAACCGTGGATCAAAGTATAAACAAGTATTCCTACATTTATCGCCTTTGCCCCCAAATTTATAGGCATTACAACCGGCGACAACCTGTGGTTTCGCCGGTTTTACTCTTTTTAGGCAAGTGAAGACATTTCATTTTACCCTAAATTAACTACGATAAAGCGAAGATGCCTTTGTATTAAGTCGGACCATCCGGCTTGATAGGAGGGTTTCGATGAAGTTCTTTCGCGCCGTCATCGGTGCGGCACTGCTGGTCGCCTGCATCGACCAGACCGCATCCGCAGCCACCGGAAACGTGCTGTTCGACGGCACGATCACCGCGACCTGCACGATCACGATCAACTCCAACGGCACGATGACCGTCAGCACCAATCTTCAGTCGCTGAGCTCCCACAATGCAGGCGGTTCGGCCGGCAGCGCCCAGGTGGATACCACCGGCGGCGTCACGCTCAGCGTCGACCCGGTCACGACCACCACCGTGCCGGCCTCAGATGTCACGGCCACCACATGGACCCCGACCTTCGCCACCTCCGGCGCGCAGACCATTGCCGAGACCGGCACCGCGACCGCGCTGACGGTACCGGGCACATCGACGGTCGCGGTCAATCTTGCCGGCACCAAGAGCGGCTCGAACCGCTTCTCCGCCGGCAACTACCAGGCAACCGTCACACTGCGCTGCGAATAGCCTTCTCGCGAAAGGAGCGGTCTTTGAAAAAGGTTGGAATTCTGACGGCGGCGCTGGCCGTCGTGTTGTCTCCCCTTGCCGCGACGGGCCAGTCGATGACGCCGATGCGCGGCGAGGTGAGGTCGTTCACCGATGCTTTCGCCGTCCGCGTCTTTCCGGGCAACCCGTACGACCAGCGAATTCGCGTCGAGGTTCATGTCTACGACCAGGATTTCCAGCCGATAGCCGCCAGGATCACGCCCAGCGCCTTTCTTCTGGCCGGCCAGGCATCGCGTCCGGTTCTGGTGGTCGTGCCGTTCGACGGCGCGACCGAGCGTAAAGTGCGTATCTGTACCGAGAGTATCCCCTTTCCAAGCGAGCAGACGCAGATAAGGGCACAGATATGCGGAAAGTTCTTCGGACATCGCAGGTCCTGACCCTCTCCTTGCTGTCCGCTTTGGCGGTCGTGAGTTCGGGGTTTGCCGAGGACATACTGAACCTGAACCAGAACCAGACGGGTTTCACCCTGCCCGGTGTCACCCTTCCCCAGGGCCAGGACGAGGTGCATGCTTCCGACGGCACCACCTGCCGCTCCTCGGTTTCAGGCAGTGGCGCCTATCTCGACGTCGGCGTCATCAGAGGCAACAACAGCAGCCAGTCGAACAGCGACATCGCCACCTATGGCCGCGTGGTGGTCCCGATCGGTCGGACGCCGAAGCGTGTCGATTGCAGCCGCCTCTACGAGCTTGAGGTCGAGCGCCTGCAGATGGAACTGAAGCTGCTCAAGATGGGCCTCGGCGCCGACGGCCAGACGACGGGCAGCGTGGCTGCCGCCGGTCCCACGGCCGCTCCCGCTCCCGCAACCGCTTCGGCCGGATGGGCCAACGAAGGCTGGAGCATCAGAGGTACGAACGGCGATGGCAGGAAAAAGAAGAAGAAATAGCCGCGCCCTGCTTGCGGTGGCAGCACTTGCCGGCCTCTGCTTTCCCGCGCAGGCGGCGATCGTCGGCACCTGCACGATCGTGATCGGCGCCTCGGGAACGATGACGTCGAACCCCGCCATCAACATCCTCGGCTCCAAGCAGGCGGGCGG
>NZ_RZOT01000777.1:0-1853 GCF_003999085.1 Mesorhizobium sp. M4A.F.Ca.ET.090.04.2.1 | reverse complement strand
GTCGGAATGCGCGACATAGGTCCAGGCCAGCGCCAGCGCGCGCGGCACGGTGGTTCCGTCGGCCAGCTTCAGCGTCGGCAGCTGGCGATAGAAGCGGCGCGGCAGGTCGCGCTTGACCTGGAAGATGGTCTCCTCGACCAGGTAGTTGTTGTCGAGCAGCCATTGCGCCGCCGGGGTGATGGTTTCGCCCTTGGCCTGCGCGGCATTGGTCGAGCGGTAGACTTCGAGGATTCGCTTGGCGCTGTCGCGGATGCGGGCCTGGAACTCGAACGGCGCCAGACCGAACAGATCCTTGACGTCCCCTTTGGCAAGGCCGGCACCCAACTCGCGTAGCCGGTCTTCCGGCATGAAATTGGAACGTATCGGCGCTTCGGTGATGACCGGGAAGCTGGCGCTCGTGAGTTCGATCTTGGCGGGATTCGTCTGTATGTTCATTTATATTTCCGTATGGCGGGCACGGTGCGGCGTCCCCGCCACGGCAATGGCCCTAAAACCTGCTCAAATGCAATTGGTTGCATGTCAACTTAGGCCGAAAGTTCGTTCTCCGCACCACGACAGGGCGTCATCTCTCAGCAACTCGATGGACGAGCGCCCCACGCTCCCCGTCCCATATCTGATCGATGGAAGGAATCCGGCTTTTTCGTGATGCGGGCAAGAGCTTACGCCAATTTTCGCCGGCGCCGCGATCATGTTTGGCAACAGGCGTTAATGGTTGCTGCCAGCCCGATCGATGCGGATCACGAACAGGATCGTGCCGGCGGCCGGCTCCAGGCGCTGTCTCGGGGTGCCCAGATCCAGCACCAGCGCATCGAGCGGGCCGAGGCGCTCGGGCGCGTCGCCGGCAAGCACGATCTCGCCATCGAGAGGCAGGACAAGGGTCGTGTCCGCCCTGGCCTCGATTTCCAGAGGCGCCGCGACCGTCAGGCGCTCGACGGTGTGCGTCATGCGGCCGCGCCGGGTCATGACATTGAGGTCGGTGATCGGGCCGGAGATCAGCGCGGCCGCGGTCGGCACATCGGCTGCAAAGGAAAAAGGGGCGGAGGCCGCGGTCAGTTCGGCCGGCGCGCGGCCGGCGACGTCGAGTACGATCCCCTGCCCTGCCAGCACGCAAAGCGTGCGGTCGATGCCGGCGAAGCTGGAGAACGGGCCGCCGGCCTCGACGCGCGCCATCGAGATGCGCCAGTCGAAATTGTCGAACCCGGCGCCGCCGGGCGAAACAGTGATTTCGGTCGTCGTGCCGCCGCCGTTCTTCCACGGCATGACGCGGTAGCCGGCGGCACGAAGGATGCGCATCGGCTCAGCCCAGGATGCCCGGCAGGTTGAGCTGGTGCTCTTTGGCGCATTCGATGGCGATATCGTAGCCGGCGTCGGCGTGGCGCATGACGCCGGTCGCCGGGTCGTTCCACAGAACGCGCTCAAGGCGCTTGGCGGCCGCCGGCGTGCCGTCGGCGACGATGACCATGCCGGAATGCTGCGAGAAGCCCATGCCGACGCCGCCGCCATGGTGCAGCGACACCCAGGTGGCGCCCGACGCGGTGTTGAGCAGCGCATTGAGCAGCGGCCAGTCGGAAACGGCGTCGGAGCCGTCCTTCATCGCTTCGGTCTCGCGGTTGGGCGACGCGACCGAACCGGAATCGAGGTGATCGCGGCCGATGACAACCGGCGCCTTGAGCTCGCCCCTGGCCACCATCTCGTTGAAGGCGAGGCCCAGCCTGTGGCGGTCGCCGAGCCCAACCCAGCAGATGCGCGCCGGCAGGCCCTGGAACGAGATGCGCTCGCGCGCCATGTCCAGCCAGTTGTGCAGATGGGTGTTGCCGGGGGTCAGCTCGCGCACCTTGGCGTCGGTCTTGTAG
>NZ_RZOT01000776.1:0-1865 GCF_003999085.1 Mesorhizobium sp. M4A.F.Ca.ET.090.04.2.1 | reverse complement strand
GTTGAGCACCGTCACTTCGCCCGTCTCGTCGTCGACCTCGACCTCGGCCACCGTGCAGGCATGCGCGTAGCAGGTCGACGGCTTCATCGCGCCGGTCTCCTTCTCCGGATAGGAGCGCGGGATCAAGAACATGCCGCGCCCAGAGATCGAGCGGCCGCGCTTGAAATGCGCCGACAGCGCAACGTCGAAGATCGAAATCGATTTCTGCGGCGCGCCCTTCACCAATACGTTGCCTTGGCCGTCGGTTTCGAGGTCCGAGGCGTTGACTTCCAGCTCTTCCGCCGCCACTTCCAGCATCACCTGGCGAGCTTCCCTCGCAGCCTGGATGACGGCGTTGCCGGCGCGATGCGTGCCGCGCGAGGCGAAGGTGCCCATGCAGTGCGGCCCGGTGTCGGTATCGGCGGTGTCGACGATGACGCGGTCGGTCGGCACGCCGATGGTCTCGGCGCAGATCTGCGCCATGATCTGTTTCATGCCCTGGCCGAGATCGACGCTGGAAAGGGTGACCATAAAATTGCCGGTCGGGGTCGAATGAACCAGCGCCTGGGTCGGGTCGCCGCCGAGATTCATGCCGGTCGGATAGTTGATCGCGGCGACGCCGCGTCCGCGCCGTATCGCCATCTCAGCCTCCCTTCCTGTAGGACGACATCGCCATGTATTTCTCCGCCACCGGCCAGTTGGCGGCGCGCGAGGCTTCCTGCATGCACTCGATCAGCGCCGCGCCCTCGGTCGGCTGGCGATGCGCCTTCATGTCGCCGTCGCGGTAGGCATTGATGAAGCGGAACTCGAGCGGGTCCATGCCGATCAGCCGCGCCAGCTTGTCCATCTGCACTTCCAGCGCAAAGTCGCCGATAGTGACGCCGAAGCCGCGCATGGCGGAGGAGGGGGTGCGGTTGGTGTAGACGCAATAAGTGTCGATCCAGACATTGGGGATCGTGTAGGGCCCGGGATAGTGCGCCGCACCCTTCTGAGCGCCATAGGGCGAATGGCGGGAGTACGCGCCGGCATCGGTGTAGCCGGTGACCTTGCGGGCAACGATGCGGCCATCCTTCATGACGCCGTCCTTTATGACGACCTTCTCGGCAGCGCGGGGCGACGAGATCTGCATCTCCTCCTCGCGGCTGTAGATAAAACAGACCGGTCGTCCGGTAAACTTTGCGCCGAGGATGGCGATCGGCTCGACGATGACGTCGACCTTGCCGCCGAAGCCGCCGCCGACCGTGCCACCGACGAAATGGAGCTTGCTGCCGGGCATCTGCAGAATGATCGAGGCGTTGTCGAGGGTGAAGAACATCGCCTGCGTGTTGGTGTAGCAGGTGAAGCGGTCGTTGCCCTCGGGCGCGACCACACAGCCGGTGGTCTCGGTCGGCGCATGCTCGATCGGCGAGGACTGGTAGGTCTGCTCGAGGATGTGGTCGGCCTCGGCAAAGCCCGCCTCGACATCGCCGAAGCGCACCTTGCGGCACTCGCCGCTGTCATACAGGTAGTGGTTCTGGCCGTGGTACTCGTTGACGAGCGGCGCGCCGGGCTTCAGCGCCTCCTCCATGTCGAAGACGGCCGGCAGCACCTCGTAGTCGACCTTGACCTTGGCAGCTGCCTCCTGCGCCGCGCGCTCGGTCTCGGCCAGCACCGCCACCACCGCCTCGCCCTTCCAGCGCACCTTGCCGTCGGCGAGCACTGTTTCGTCCTCGGGGCCGATCTGGATCAGGATCAGGATGGTGTAGACATTGTGCGGCACGTCCCTGGCGGTGAGGATCTTCATCACGCCGGGATGCTTCTCCGCCTCCGAGATGTCGATCGAGCGGATGCGGGCGTGATGGTGCGGGCTGCGTACCATCTTCAGATGCAGCATGCCTGGGACTGTC
>NZ_RZOT01000775.1:0-1866 GCF_003999085.1 Mesorhizobium sp. M4A.F.Ca.ET.090.04.2.1 | reverse complement strand
GCTGTCGAGGGCACGCAGGGCTTGTGTGGATGGTATGCGCAAGGGACCTCAGGTGAACCGAATTTGCACGAGCCGGGAAAACATATCACTTTTTGAAAGGCCGCTTCACTGCTTTCTTCTGGCCATGGAGCAACCGGCCACGACATCGGCGCAAGCGACGGCACTTGCCTGCCTCGACGACATCCAGCCGTCGCTGTCGGCATGGACGCGGACCATCTTCGACTTCGGCGAGACCGCCTGGCGCGAGTACCGGTCGGCCGCCTGGTATGTCGAACGGTTGAAGCGCGAGGGCTTTTCCGTCGAGGAAGGCTCGGGCGGCATGCCAACCGCGTTTTGCGCCCACTGGACCAATGGCGTCGGCCCGACCGTCGGCATGTATGCCGAATATGACGCCGTGCCCGGCAACTGCCAGGATGCCGCCACGGTGAAGCGGCCGCGCCCCGGCCTCGGCTTCGAGGCCGGTGGCCATACCGATCCGCATTCGGGGCTGGGCATCGCCAGCCTCGGCGGCCTGCTCGCCACCAAGGCGGCCATGCAGCGCCACGGCGTACAGGGCACGCTGCGCTTCACCGGCGAGCCGGCGGAGAAGGTAAGGGGCTCGAAGCCGATCCACGCCGCCAGGGGCTATTATGACGGCCTCGCCGGCATGATCTCCTTCCATCCTTTCTACATGCTGCCGCTCTGCAACACGGCGCGCTGGGACACGCATTGCGGCGCCGCCTACGCGATGATCTACCGCTTTGTCTGCGACGAACCCGAAAAGTGGGTTCGCGCAAGCGATGGCGCGCCGATCCCGCAGGCGCATTCGGCGGTCAGGGCGCCGGGCGCCAACGACGCGCTGATGACGATGTACATGGCCTCCAAGACGCTGCGCGATTCCATGCTGCCGCACCAGGGCGGCTGGTCGATCAGCGAGGCGATCCTGACCGCAGGCCAGGCGACCGCCGACAATCTGCCGGCAGGGCTGGCCGAGATCCAGTATATGATCCGTGTGCCGACCATTGCCATGGCCGAGCAGGTCACCGACGTGCTCGACCGCAATGCGGCCGCGGCCGCGGCGATCAGCGGCTGCCGCTACGAGCGCCATTGGGTGTCGAAGTCGCGGCCCGGCCTCGCCAATCACGCCATGGCTGGGCTCGCCTATGAAGCGCTCTCGACCGTTGGGCCGCCGCGCTGGGACGAGAAGGCGAAGAAAATCGCCCGCGAAATCCAGGTCAATGCCGGCGGTACGGCGGCAGAACACCCGTTCATCGACGAGCTGGAGCGGCTGATCATGCCGCAGGAGGCCGAGGCGATCCTGCGCCGCGACTTGCCGCCCTCGCAGGTGAACTCGACCTCGGACGACTACACCGACATGAGCTGGCATGCGCCGACGGCGCGTTTCTATGTCGCGCGCCCGGCGCTGCGCTCGGCAAACGGCCATGCCTGGCCAGGCTGGGTGATGAACGCGCTGGGCGGCATTGCCGCGACGATCGACCCGATGGTGACCTGCGCTTCGAAGACGATCGCGCTGACGGCGCTGCGCCTGCTCGAGGACAAGGCCGCGCGCGATGCGGCGATGGACGAGTTCGTCGCCCGCACCGGCGGCGGCGTCGGCGGCGCGAATTGGATCGCGCCGCTTTGCGACTACGAGCCGCCGATCAATTTCCGCTGGCCGGAATATGTCGCCACGGCGCGCGGGCGCGACTGGTGGATCCCGGCCGCCTCCACTGCATGACCGATCAACGACCCCACGAGGAGAACAACCATGACCGTCCATGACCGCGTCGTCGCCGAGCCGTTCTCTCTGCAGCGCCGCAACCCCGCCGGCGGCACCAAGCCGCTGACCGCCTGGGGCTTCGCCAACGAGACCGATGTGCTGACCGA
>NZ_RZOT01000774.1:0-1871 GCF_003999085.1 Mesorhizobium sp. M4A.F.Ca.ET.090.04.2.1 | reverse complement strand
CGTGCGCTTGTTGGCGCGCTCGCGCGCGGCGGCCAGCGCGTCCGCCCACTCCGAGGCGTCGTAGTCGCCGCGGCCGACCCAGGCCAGCGCGATGAGTTCGGCCGCCTCGTCGACATTGAGGTCGTCGATCAGTTCGCGCAGTTCTTCCTCGGTGAGGTTTTCCGAGCTTTCCTCGACGAGACCGTCATGATGGTGGCTGTCATGCGTGTCGCCGTCGAACTCGATCTCGTGCTCGGCGCCGTCGGCATAATCCTCATTGACGGCCGCGCTCAGCGCCTTCGCCTTGAGAATGAACAGGCGCACGGTGTCGGGACCGATCGAAAGCTCCCATTCCCGTTCGAGGCGCTGCTGCACTGGCCTTCTCCGCATCCTCCGTTGGCCGTTTGCCAGGATGATAGCCGATTTGTAGCGCGCGTCACGTGGGGTTCGGTCGTTTCCGGGCAAAATGCTGGAGGTCGGGGCTGAGGCGCAGGTTTTCAACGCCCCTCGTTTTTCCGGGATGAAACCGCTGACGGTCGGCGTTAGTATCGCATTGTCACGCTCCAGGAGGCTTCCATGCGCAGACGTTTGCTGATTCAAGTCATGGCCATCGCGGCTCTGCCGCTCTTTGTAGCGCCTGCCTTCACGGCCGGCGAAGGCGGTGGTGGCGGCGACCAGACTCCGAAGTGCAAGAAGGGCGAGGTCTGGGACAAGAAGAAGCAGAAATGCGTGACGCCTAAGTACGGCATGCTGGACGACGACAATATCTACGAAGCGGGCCACGACCTGGCGATGGCCGGACGCTATGACGAGGCGATCGCCGTGCTCAGCCTTGCGGCCAACAAGCAGGATCCGCGCATCCTCAACTATCTCGGCTATTCGCATCGCCATTCCGGCCGCATCACCGTCGGCCTCGGTTATTACGAGGAAGCCTTGCGCATCAATCCAGACTATACGCTGGTACGCGAATATCTCGGCGAAGCGCATCTCCAGATCGGCGACCTTGCCGGCGCCCGCGAACAGCTCAGCGAAATCGAGAAGCGCACCGGCAAGGGCTCGCGCGAATACGGCATGCTGGCCGAGCAGATCGACCATTTCCTGAGAAGCTGATTCGACCTCGACACCTTTCCGGCCGGCCGCGAGCGATCACGGCCGGCCTTTTGTTGCCGCGCCGGCAAATGATTGCTTTCGCGGCGATCGCCCTTGCGAAAGCAGCGGATGATTTTTCAAGACCGGATTTTTTGGCGTGAAAAACGCGCAAACATTGCTATATTCAGGCAAATTGCGGTGAAACGGTTCCGTTAGCCCAAGGCTGCCGGACCGTTTTCTTTTTGTACCCATCGACAAGGGCCATCCCCGAAAAGCGGGGGTGGCGGCAGGAAAGGTCAGGCATATGAACAAGGTCCCGATGACAGGCGAGGGGTTCGCGTCATTGAAGGAAGAACTGCGCTGGCGCCAGCAGGAAGAGCGGCCGCGCATCATCGAGGCGATCTCCGAGGCGCGTTCGCATGGCGACCTTTCCGAAAACGCCGAATACCACGCGGCCAAAGAGGCGCAGAGCCACAATGAAGGCCGCGTCAACGAGCTCGAGGACCTGATCGCGCGGGCCGAGGTGATCGACGTCACCAAGCTCAGCGGCGACAAGGTCAAGTTCGGCGCCACCGTGGTGCTGGTCGACGAGGACACCGAGGAGAAGAAGACCTACCAGATCGTCGGCGACCAGGAAGCGGACGTGAAGTCAGGCCGCATCTCGATCTCCTCGCCGATCGCGCGCGCCCTCATCGGCAAGGAAGTCGGCGACGCCATCGAGGTCAACGCGCCCGGCGGCGCGCGGGGGTATGAGATCGTCCAGGTGCAATTCATCTGAGGGGCTTTTGATAATTCCACTCTGG
>NZ_RZOT01000773.1:0-1880 GCF_003999085.1 Mesorhizobium sp. M4A.F.Ca.ET.090.04.2.1 | reverse complement strand
GCTACCATTATTTGCGGCGGATCTCGTTGGCGATGCCGGCATCGGTCAGGATGCGGCGCGCCGCATCCGCCTGGTCGGCGTCGACCATGACACGCCGGGGCAGGATGCCGATCGAGCCGTCGAGCACGCTCATGTTCTGGTCGGCGACGAAACAGGCGATGCCGGCGTCGCGCATCAGCGATTCGACGAAGGAGATGATCACGGCATCGTTGGTGCGGATGAGCTCTATCATGGAACAAAAATCGCAGGTTGCGCCGTTCCTGTAAACGTGGGCGTTGCCGCCGCCGGCCGCAACCGCGCCAATTCGCCTCTTGCCGTGCCCCGTGATGCCGCCCTAGAGTCGGTTCGGGAGTAGGGTGCCGCGTGCGCTTGGAATAGACGGGAGTGTCTGTGGTGGGTGTCGTTCTCAACATCGAAAACGGGAAGCGGGAACCCGCCTCCATCAAGGATCTGATCGATCTCACGGCCGCCGACATGGGGCGCGTCAACGAATTGATCCTGTCCAAGGCCGGTTCCGACGTCGAGATGATCCCCGAGGTCGCCAACCACCTGATTTCGTCCGGTGGCAAGAGATTGCGGCCGATGCTGACGCTCGCCGCGGCCCAGATGTTCGGCTATTCCGGCGAAGGCCACGTCAAGCTCGCCACCTCTGTCGAGTTCATGCACACCGCGACGCTGCTCCACGACGACGTCGTCGACGAGAGCGGAATGCGCCGCGGCAAGAAGACGGCGCGCATGATCTGGGGCAACCAGGCGAGCGTGCTGGTCGGCGATTTCCTGCTCGGCCAGGCCTTCCGCATGATGGTCGATGTCGGCTCGCTGGAGGCCCTCGACATCCTCTCCAGCGCTGCTTCCATCATCGCCGAGGGCGAAGTGATGCAGCTTGCCGCCGCCAAGAACCTGGAGACCACCGAGGACGAGCATTTCGCCGTCATCAAGGCCAAGACCGCGGCGCTGTTCTCGGCCGCCGCCGAGGTCGGCCCGGTCATCGCCCTGGCAACCCGCAACGACCGCGCGGCGCTGCGCTCCTACGGCATGAATCTCGGCCTTGCCTTCCAGCTCATCGACGATGCGCTCGACTATGGCGGCTCCAGCAAGGATCTGGGCAAGAATGTCGGCGACGATTTCCGCGAGGGCAAGGTGACGCTGCCGGTGATCCTCGCCTACCGGCGCGGCACCAAGGCCGAACGCACCTTCTGGAAGCGCGCCATCGAGGACAATGTTACCGACGATGCGGGCCTCGAAAAGGCGATCGGCCTGATGACCCGCCATGGAGCGATTGCCGACACGATCGGCCGCGCCCGCCATTTCGGCGAGATCGCCCGCGATGCGCTGGCGCCGCTGGAGGCGACGCCGCAGAAATCGGCGCTGATCGATGTCATCGATTTCTGTATCGCCAGAGTGAACTGAGGTGGGGTCTGCGGCCGCCGACTTGCTGGCCCGGACGATCGGCACAGGCAGGCTTGGCAAGGCTGCGCATGGGCTGACCTGTACACCAACATTGCCGCAAGCAGCTATGTGACGTCAGAGTGTTGGTTGGTCGCGCGATCTGCTATGATGCTTCGTCGTCATGGTTCGTTAATCGGGTGACCCGATTGTGAATTCGGCCCGGATTGAAGCCTGACCCCAAAAAGGCCATGCTTTGTCGGGAAAAGACCGAGTCTGTGGCGGTCCCATCGACTTGGGGATTGCGTCTGGCTGAAAGGGATACAATGCGGCAAGGACGTGCGCGCTGGCTCGCAGGGCTGGCAATTGTGACGGGCATGGCGATCTCGGCTCTGCCGGCCTACGCCAAGGAAACCGCCGAGCCGGTCAAGATCACGTCCTTCTCGGGGGCCTACCTCGCCGCCCGGATCGCCGAAGGCGACAACGACCTCGAC
>NZ_RZOT01000772.1:0-1881 GCF_003999085.1 Mesorhizobium sp. M4A.F.Ca.ET.090.04.2.1 | reverse complement strand
TCGCCGCGCCCAGCACCACTTCCGAAGCGCCGTTCGAATAGACATCGGCGGTGTCGAAGAGGTTGACGCCGGCCTCGAGGCAGATGTCGAGCAGCCGGCGCGCCTCTTGCGCGTCGCTGTTGCCCCAGGCGCCGAACAGCGGGCCGGAACCGCCGAAGGTGCCGGCCCCGAACGAGAGCGCCGGGACCTTGAGGCCCGATGCGCCAAGACGTCGATAATCCATCTTTTGCTCCTGCTTGGATTGAGAGGGTGGTTGAGCTTTTGCCGGGCAGACTACGTGCGGACGGACGCCGGCTCGCCGAGCGCCTGGGCGCGATCGAGGCGCAGCGCCAGCGCGGCGACGCAGAGCGCCGAAAGCGGCAGCAGGGCCGCGACCCAGGTGACGGCGCCAAGGCCGGGGCCATGCGCGATAACCACGCCGCCCAGCCAGGCGCCGGCGGCGTTGCCGAGGTTGAAGGCGGCGATGTTGAAGGAGGAGGCAAGGCTCTGCCCGGCGCCTTCGGCCTTTTCCAGCACCCACATCTGCAGCGGCGCCACGGTGGCGAAGGCGGCGGCGCCGAGCAGGCCGGCAAAGAGGACCGCCAGCACCTGGCTCCGCAGGCCAATAGTCATCAGGCCAAGCACCAGCGCCAGCACAATCAGGCTGCCGAGCACGGACGGCACCAGCCAGCGATCGGCTGCCTTGCCGCCGATCAGGTTGCCGGCGATGAGGCCGCCGCCGAAGACGAGCAGGATCGGCGACACCGCCGCTTCCGGAAAGCCGCTGATTTCGGTCAGCATCGGAGCGATGTAGGTGAAGACGGCAAAGACGCCGGCATAGCCAAGCACGGTGGTGGCGAAGCCGAGCAGGACGGGTGCGCGGCCGAGCACCGCGAGATCGGCGCGCAGATTGCTCTTCTGGGGCTCTGGCTGCTCGCGCGGCACCAGGGCCAAGATGACCGCGAAGGCCGCGATGCCAACCAGCGTCACCGCCCAGAAGGTGGCGCGCCAGCCGAAGGCCTGGCCGAGCCATGTGCCGAACGGGACGCCGAGGATATTGGCGATGGTCAGCCCGGTGAACATCAGCGCGATCGCCGAGGCCTTCCTGTTGGGCGCGACCAGCCCGGTCGCCACGACCGAGCCGACGCCGAAGAAGGTGCCGTGGGCAAAGGCGGTGAGCACGCGGGCGCCCATCAGCGTCCAGTAATCGGGAGCGAGCGCGCAGGCGAGATTGCCAAGGGTGAAGATCGCCATCAGCGCCAGGAGCACGGTCTTGCGCGGCCAGCGGCCGGTGGCGATGGTGAGCAGCGGCGCGCCGATAACGACGCCCAGCGCATAGCCGGAGATCAGCTGGCCGGCGGCCGAGATCGAGACTCCAAGGTCGCCGCTGACCTGGAGCAGCAGGCCCATGATGACGAATTCGGTGACGCCGATGCCAAAGGCGCCGGCGGCAAGGGCATAGAGAGCAAGAGGCATGGCGATCGTCCCGTTGGTGGTGCTGGGACGCACTTCCCCGCGTCCCGGCTCGGAAGATCGTGTTGCTACCGTCTGTGAGCCAGACTTGCCCGAGGCACATCGATTATGAAATAGATTCATAGATGGCGAGATCAGAGATAAACCGCTCTGGCGAGATCGAGGTGTTTGTTCGCGTCGTCGAGGCTGGCAGCTTTTCGGCGGCGGCGCGGGCGCTGCGCATGACGCCGTCGGCGGTGAGCAAGCTGATCGCGCGGCTGGAAGCGCGGCTCGGCGCCCGCCTTGTCAGCCGTTCGACGCGCAGGCTGCAGCTCACGCCGGAAGGGGCCGCCTTCCACGACAGCGGCGTGCGCATCCTGGCCGACATGGCGGCGGCCGAGCGCGAGGCAGCAGCCGGTGCCGCGCCGCGCGGTCTGCTCAGGATCAACT
>NZ_RZOT01000771.1:0-1890 GCF_003999085.1 Mesorhizobium sp. M4A.F.Ca.ET.090.04.2.1 | reverse complement strand
TCTTAGGGCAAGGTTGTTCCATCTGTCTTTCCTGCTCAGGCGGCCGATGACGCTCGGCGTGCGCGGACTGGTTCACGACCGCACCGCCAATAGCATCTTCCTGATCCGACACACCTATGTGCCCGGCTGGCAGTTGCCGGGCGGCGGCGTCGAGGTCGGCGAAACACTTCTGGAGGCGCTGGCGCGCGAGCTTGCCGAGGAGGGCAACATCAGCATGACGGCGCCGCCAGAGCTGAAGTCGGTGCATTTCAACCGCCGCTCCAGCAGGCGCGATCATGTCGGTTTCTATCTGATCGAGAATTTCAGCCAGACGACGCGAAAACTGCCCGACCATGAAATCGCCGAGGCCGGCTTCTTCCCGCTTGACCGCTTGCCGGAAGCGACGACGCCTGCAACGCTGCGGCGGATCGCCGAGATTTTCACGAAGGCTGAGATCTCGCCCTACTGGTAAGCCTAGGCAGCTTTCCCAAACCGCGCCCGGTCGTGCGGCGCTGCGTAGTCGATTTCCGGCCCGACCGGCACGATGCCCGTCGGATTGATCATTCTGTGGCTGCCGTAGTAATGCGCCTTGATGTGATGCAGGTTGACCGTGCCCGAAACGCTTGGCACCTGATAGAGGTCGCGCAGATAGTTCGACAGGTTCGGATAGTCGGCGATGCGGCGCAGATTGCACCTGAAGTGCCCGACATAGACCGGGTCGAACCGCACCAGCGTGGTGAACAACCGCCAGTCCGCCTCGGTGATGCGGTCGCCTGCGAGATAGCGCTGCTTTGACAGTCGCGTCTCCATCTGGTCGAGCACAGAAAACAACTCTTCGAACGCCTCCTCATAGGCGGCTTGCGTGGTGGCGAAGCCGGCGCGATAGACGCCGTTGTTGATGGCCGGATAGACCACAGCGTTGACGCGATCGATCTCCGCGCGCAGCGCCTCGGGATATAAATCGAGCCCCATGTCTCCCCATTCGTCGAAGGCCGAATTGAGCATGCGAATGATCTCGGAAGATTCGTTGGAGACGATCGTTTCTTCCTTCTTGTCCCACAGCACCGGCACCGTCACCCGGCCCGAATAGGCCGGGTCGGCCTTGCTGTAGATCTGGTGCAGGAAATCGAGGCCGTACAGCGTGTCGCCGGTGGCGCCATCCTGCGGCAGGAAAGTCCAGCCGTGCGCGCCCATCAAATGATGCACCACCGATACCGAAATGACATCTTCCAACTTCTTCAGCACCCGGAAGATCAGTGTCCGGTGCGCCCACGGACACGCCAGCGAGACATAAAGATGGTAGCGGCCGGGCTCGGCCTTGAAGCCGCGCGAACGGCCTTCGGCAGGCGCCCCGTCGCGCGTGATCCAGTCACGCCATTGCGACTGCGCCCGCACGAACCTGCCGCCGCTGTCGGCCGTATCGTACCAGCGATCCTGCCACCTGCCTTCGACCAGCAATCCCATGCAAAACTCCATTGCGCCCTGAGGCCCATGTAGGCGCAGGGTCGCGATCCCGAAGGCCCGATGTGCTGAACAGACCGTCACTCGACCCAAACGGTCGATGAAATTGTGCGGATTGCAGCGGCCGGAAATTTTTGCTAGCGGGAACTCCGCATGTTTGACTTTGCCACGATCCGGTTCGACCGACGACGAAAGGGCGCCCGCGCTTGATGAAGCGCTGACTGGCGAACGCTGCCGCTTGCAGCAAACCCTTCCTCGCATACCGGAACGCGAAGACCATGAGCCTTGCCGACGTCGAATACCTGCCGGAAACCCCGGCGCATGACTCCGAAATCGAAGCCATCAACGACGAAGCCTTCGGGCCGGGCCGCTTCGTGCTCGCCGCCTACAAGATCCGCGAGGCGGGAGGCACGAACGTGCAATGTCCTTCGTCGCCGTCGATGGCGATAC
>NZ_RZOT01000770.1:0-1890 GCF_003999085.1 Mesorhizobium sp. M4A.F.Ca.ET.090.04.2.1 | reverse complement strand
ATATCGGCTCGACGGCGCACGCGTCCGACTTCTGCTACACCACCAGTCACGACTTCCTGTCGTGCTGGACGACGCTCTATTCGATCGATTTCTACGAGAAGATGGGCCACTACGCCCGCATAGGCGGCCTCGAAGTCGCCCGCGTCGGCGACGACAGCCGCATGGCGGAGATCAAGCGCAAGATCGCTTCGGCCAAATCCTTCGGCACCCGGGCGCGCCTGATCGAGCCAGCCGAGATCAAGGAAAAGTTCCCGCTGATCGAAGAGAGTATGGTGCAGGGCGGCTTGTGGGATCCGGATGCCGGCCTCGTCATCCCGCGCTCGCAGACGGTCGCCGGCAAGCTCGTCGACCAGGGCGTCGCCTCAGGCAAGCTTCAGTCTTTCGCCAACACCTCGGCCAAGTCGCTGATCGTCGAGAACGGCCGCATCAAGGGCGTGGTGACCGAGCGCGGTACGATCATGGCCGACTATGTGGTCGTCTGCACCGGCATCTGGGGCCGTTTGACCGCGGCGCTGGTCGGCGAGGACCTGCCCGTCATGCCGATCGACCATCCGCTGACCTTCTTCGGCCCGTACAACGAGTTCGCCGGCACCGGCAAGGAAATCGGCTGGCCGCTGCTGCGCGACCAGGGCAACTCTGCCTACATGCGCGACACCGGCGACCCCAAGACCGCCGAGGGCGGACAGATCGAATGGGGCTACTACGAGGAGACCAATCCGCGCCTCTGCCATCCGCGCGACCTCCTGGAAAAGGACCAGGCGCGGCTGTCGCCCTCGCAGCGCGACCTCGACATGGAGCAGATCCTTGCGCCGCTCGAGCGCGCCATGGAGCTGACGCCGATCCTCGGCGAGCTTGGCTACAATGAGAGCCACTCCTTCAACGGCCTGCTGCAGGTGACGACCGATGGCGGCCCGTCGATGGGCGAAAGCCAGAAGGTGAGGGGCCTGTGGTACGCCGTCGCCATCTGGGTTAAGGACGGCCCCGGCATGGGCAAGCTCATCGCCGACTGGATGACCGACGGCCGCACCTCGATCGACCATCACGCCATCGATTATGCGCGCTTCTACCCGCACCAGACGCAGGAGCAGTTCATCTGGGATCGCTGCACCGAGACGGCGATGAAGGTCTACAATCCGGCGGTGCACCCGCGCGAGCCATTCTCCAAGGGTCGCGACATCAGGCGCTCGCCGTTCTGGGAGCGCGAGAAGGAGCTCGGCGGCTACTTCATGGAGCTGGGCGGCTGGGAGCGCGCCCACGGCTATGCCGCCAACGAGCACCTGCTGGAGAAATACGGCAACCGAGTGCCGGTGCGCGAGGACGAATGGGACAACCGCCATTTCTGGCGCGTCTCCAATGCCGAGCACCTCGCCATGAGCGAAGACTGCGGCATCGTCAATCTCTCGCATTTCTCGATGTATGACGTCGAAGGCCCCGACCATGTCGCGCTGCTGGAATGGCTGTGCGCGGCCAAGATCGGCGGCGACAACAACATCGGCAAGGGCATCTACACCCACTTCCTCGACGAGGAAGGCATGGTGCGCGCCGACTTCACCGTTATCCGCATGGCCGATCGCTGCCGGGTGATCGACGGCGCCGACGCCGGCCCGCGCGACTTCCGTTACATGCAGCGTACTGCGCAGGACAAAGGTTTTGATGTCACCGTCACCGACGTGACCGAGAAGTACGTCACCATCGGCATCTGGGGACCGAACGCGCGGGCGACCCTACAGAAGGTTGTCGAGAACCCCGAGGGCCTGACCCCGGAGAACTTCCCGTTCGCCGCGATCAAGCCGATCCGGATCGGCGGCAAGGATGTGACGGCTTTCCGCATCTCCTATGTCGGCGAGCAGGGCTGGGAGCTGCACATGCGCTACGAGGACGGCCTGGCCG
>NZ_RZOT01000076.1:0-14451 GCF_003999085.1 Mesorhizobium sp. M4A.F.Ca.ET.090.04.2.1 | reverse complement strand
GGCTGCGCCTCACCATCCTCGGCTGCGGCTCGTCGCCCGGCACGCCGCGCATCACCGGCGACTGGGGCGATTGCGATCCCGCCAATCCCAGGAACCGGCGCATGCGCGCGGCCGCGCTGGTCGAGCGGGTCGCGGCGAACGGTGGCCGCACAACGGTCGTCATCGACACCGGGCCGGATTTCCGCGAGCAGATGCTTCTGGCGTCCGTCAAACGCATCGACGCGGTCGTCTACACGCATCCGCATGCCGACCATATCCACGGCATCGATGACCTGCGCGGCTATGTGCTGGAACAGCGCCACTTGATTGACATCCACGCCGACCAGCCGACGATGCAGCGCCTGCGTGAGGCGTTCAGCTATTGTTTCGAGACGCCGCCGGGCAGTTCGTACCCGCCGATCGTCAGGCCGCATCTCATCGACCATGCCAGGCCGGTGGTGATCGAAGGCGAGGGGGGTCCCCTCACCCTCGAGCCGCTGCCGCAAATCCATGGCGACATCATCTCGCTTGGCTTCCGCGCCGGCGGGCTCGCCTATTGCCCTGACATCAGCGACTTCCCCGACGCCACCGCCGAGCGGCTGCGCGATCTCGATATGCTGGTGATCGACGCGCTGCAGTACAACACCCATCCGAGCCATCTGTCGCTCGGCCAGGCGCTCGGCTGGATCGACAGACTGGCGCCGAAAAACGCCGTGCTGACGCACATGCATGTGCCGCTCGACTATGCCAAGGTGATGGCCGAGACGCCGGATCATATCGTGCCGGCATATGACGGCATGGCGATTGAAATTACTTACGAATCCGAATGATAGGTGACGTCTTTCATAGAGGCTGTGAGCCATGAAGTCGTTCAAACTGCCCAGAGATCAAGGAAACTTGCTCTATCATGATATCCTGGGCGCCGGTGTCCCGCTAATTTTCGTTCATGGCCTTGGTTGCGCTTCTTCCTGCGACTATCCGCGCGTCGCCTGCGATGCTGCGCTGATGGGCAAGCGAATGGTGCTGGTCGATCTGCTTGGATTTGGTTTCAGCGACCGGCCGGCTGACTTCAGCTATACGATCGATGATCAGGCGCGGATTTTGGTGGAACTTATCAATGAGTTGGCCCCCGAGAGGCTGGATCTATTCGGCCACAGCATGGGCGGTTCCATTGCTATCGTTGCTGCAAGCCTGATTGGCGATCGCGTCCGGAACCTCGTTTTGAGCGAGCCCAATCTCGATCCAGGTGGAGGCTTCTTCAGCGGGAAAGTCGCCGGCATGGACGAGGTCGACTACGTGGCCCATGGCCACGAGGATTTGGTGAGAATGTCCAAAGCGGACGGCAATGGCATCTGGGCAGCTTCGTTGTCGGTCAGCGCCCCATATGCCGTTCATCGGGCAGCAACATCACTGATCGTCGGCAGCAATCCGTCCTGGCGTGAATTGCTTGTTGGGATGACGATGCCAAGGACTGTTATCTTCGGCGAAGAGTCCTTGCCGGACGAAGATACCCAACGTCTGTCCCAACTGGGAATCAACGTCTGTGTCGTGCCGCAAGCCGGACATGCCATGGCCTGTCAAAACCCGGCGGGGTTGGCGAAAGCGTTGCGGCAATCGACCTCCTGATCGGCGCATCGCCCTAAGTATCAGTTCCATAATCTATCTTATGCGACTTTCTGATGTGTATCTCGGAGATGGCGAAACGCCATGTTATCCGGTCCCGCTCGCCAACCGTACGGAGCTGTTGCGCATCCGCACGCCGTCGCCCTTCATCTCAAAAACGCCCTCGTCGACAAGTGCTCGGACGCGAGACCAGAGCACGAGATCTCCACAGTGAAGGCCATCGTCCCCCAAAGCGACAAGGATTTTGGCGACCACAAGACTGCATTTCTCCCAATCGTCCGTCACATGTGACGTCACCGCTTTATCGAAATACCTGATGGGCTCTGAATGAAGGCCAAGGTCGGCTGCGACGCGAAAAGCTGCATTCTCAGCACGAAGCCTTTTCCATAAATCGCGGTAAACCTGCAACTCCTTTCCGGTCAAAGTCGTCTGACGTTCCAAGAGCCGCGCTCTGATAATACTATCTGACGGCACGAGCCCGAACGATCCTGCCCGCCAGGTCGTAGACTCGGACCCATCGGACGTCCGAGTGAACTCGACCTCGGTTATGTCGACCACTCGAAATGGATGATCGCCAATCCGCGAAACAAATTCGAGGAAGCCTGCAAATTCCATAGCGCTTTGCCGACATACCCATGCGACCGGCGCGATGTCCCTGCCCGTTGCGCGGCTCCAGAAAAGATCGGTCTCTTGTTCGAGGTCCGGCTGCCTTTCGAAGCCCAATGTGTCTTCCATCCATCGGGCGCGAATATCTGCCGCGGGCGGGTCGATAGGGCCAAAGCTCAGGTCGTCCGGCAACCCGATGACGGTTGCGTTCAGGCCCATATGAGCGAGGGACCAACGCAGGCTGCCGGCGGCCGACGTATTGAAGACCACGTGAACAACAGGTTTTTGAGGCGTTATCATCCACAGACACCACTGCTCGTCTGACTTCTCAAGGCACGATCGCGTAAAGTATTTCAAAACTCCAGGGTGAAGTAACTACCTGCCCCAAGCCGCTGGCGCCCACGAACTTTACAACGAAGGTCCACAAAGAAATGACCGCTGCACCTTCCTTTCTCGGCTTTCCCGATCACCTCGCTGATGGCCACTTGCCCCGCGCGGTCATCTTCGGCGCCGGTCACGGCAGCACCTACCCCGGCAAGGACAGCAGCGGCTATGCCTTGGCCGCCGACGCCATCCGCGCGGCGAGCCAGGACGACGCCCGTCTGGTCGGGCACTGGGATTTCGATCTCGGCGGCCCGCTGTTCGACGGCAAGCCGGCCTGCTGCGTCGACGCCGGCAACATCTTGACCACCATGCGTGACAATGCTGGAAACCGGGCGCGGATCGAGGTCAAGACACGCGAGGTCCTGGCTTTGCCGGCCGTGCCGATCCTGCTCGGCGGTGACGATTCTGTGCCCATTCCCTTTCTCGCCGGTTTTGCCGACCACAGGCCGGTCTGGGTCCTTCAGATCGACGCCCACATCGACTGGCGCGACGAGGTCGACGGCGAACGCTACGGCTATTCGAACCCGATGCGCCGGGTGAGCGAGATGGCGCATGTCGCCGGCATGGTGCAGGTCGGCATCCGCGGTGTCGGCAGCGCCGGCCTCGCCGAGATCGAAGCGGCGCAGCGCTTTGGCAGCCGTTTCGTGACCGTCCGCGAGGTTCACGCCCAAGGCATCGACGCCGCTCTGCGGCATATTCCAGAGGGAGCACCGGTCGTCATCACCCTCGACTGCGACGGCCTCGACCCCTCCATCATGCCGGGCGTGGCTGCACGGTCGCCTGGCGGCCTCACCTACACGCAGGTGATCGACCTGATCGCGGGCCTCGGCAGACGGGCCGGGATCGCAGGATTCGACCTAGTCGAACTCTACCCTCCCGCCGACAATGACGGCCTGTCGGCGCTGACTGCGGCGCGCCTTCTCGTCAATGTGATCGGCGCCATCGTCCGGCAGGTTTGAAAACTCGCGGCGGGCTTCACATCGTCAACAGGTCGACCTGATAGCTGAGGGTTCGCTTGGCACCCGGCTCGATCAGCATCACGCCCGGTTTGTCGGTGAACTCATCATCGAAATCGATCGGGCTAGCGATGCCATGCCACGGCTCGATGCACAGGAACGGCGCCCCGCCCGGTTTGGACCAGATGCCCAGTTCGTTAAACCCCTGCCAAGACATTTCGATCGCTGGCCCGCGCTCTGCGGCATAGCGCACGCTGGGGCTGGCCGGGCGATCCAGGATAACGGCGTCGTCGTCGAAGAGCCGCTCGGTGAGCGCGAGCGTCCTGCCTTCGATTGGCGTGGGCTGGAGCGTTGGCAATAACAGGCCGTCCTTCAGGCGGCGGATCGGCGAGGATTCATTATCGGCAAAGGTTAGCCGATAGGCTTGCTTGGTCTGATCCGGATCTAGCGACCAGTTGAATGCCGGATGCGCCCCGACCGAGGCCGGCAACAACTCGTCGCCTGTGTTTGTGACCTCGAAGCTCACGCCAAGCCGGCGAGGGCCGACGCTGTAGGTGATGGCGAGGCGAAAGGCGAATGGATAGCGAGCTCGCGTCTCGGCGTCGTCAGTCAGGACCAGCGTGCAGGAAGAAGCCCCTGCTCCGCCCAGGCGAACCGCCTGTCGCGGGCAAAGCCATGTTGCGTCATCGCATAGCTTTGCCCACGATGGCGCAACTGGTCGCCTTTCAACCGGCCGACGATCGGAAACAGCACCGGCGAGTGACGCCGCCATTCCGGGCCGGCTTGCCACAAAAGCTCTGTGCCCTCGGCATTGCGCAAGGAAACCAGTTCGGCCCCCTGCCCGACTATCGTCGCCGAGATGCCGTCACCATGAAGCGTCAGGCTGTCCTGTTCCATATGTCCTCGCGGCTGGCTGGCATGGCCGGCAGGCTACCAAAGGCTTTCGGTGAAACTCAAGAGCCGACGCTGTCGCGATTTCACGCCGGCCACCGTCCGAACGAAACGTGGCCGGAGGTTTCCCTCCGGCCACGACCAGGCTCGCAGTGTTGCCTGCTACGGTCCGGTCTATTCGCGTTCGCCAGTGAAGTTCAGCAGCAGCTGGAAGATGTTGACGAAGTTCAGATAGAGCGAGAAGGCGCCGAAGACGGCGAGCTTCTGCCGCGATTCCGCGTCGAAATTCTCGGCGTACTGCTCCTTGATCGTCTGCGTGTCCCAGGCGGTGAGCCCGATGAACACGGCGATGCCGATCACCGAGATGGCGAACTGCAGCGCGGTCGAGCCGAGGAACAGGTTGACGAGGCTGGCGATCACCACGCCGATCAGGCCCATGATCAGGAACGACGAGAACTGCGTCAGGTCGCGCTTTGTCGTATAGCCGTAAAGGCTTGTCGCGCCGAACATGCTGGCGGCGATGAAGAAGGTGCGCGCGATGCTGGTGCCGGTGAAGACCAGGAACACCGAAGCCAGCGACAGGCCCATGACGGCGCAGAAGGCCCAGAACATCGCCTGCGCGCTGGCCGCCGACATGGTCTGCATGCGGAACGAGAACAACAGCACGAAGGCGAGCGGCGCCAGCATCACCACCCATTTCAACGGGCTGGAGAAGATCGGCACGTAGAGCGCCGGCGTCGAGGCCACGGCGAAGGCGATGGCGCCGGTGACGATGAGGCCAAGGCCCATATAGTTGTAGACGCGCAGCATGTGCTGGCGCAGGCCCTCGTCGTAGAGGGCGCCGGCTCGGGCGCCGCTGCCCACGCGATATCCCAGATTGGGGGTATTCATCATCGGTCTCCTTGGTTGGTCTCAGTAAAGCGTGCGGGCCAGCGTTTCGGCGGCCCGGTCGAGGTCGCGCGCATCGCTGCGCGCGACCACGGCGTAGGCGACCTCGCCGATCTGGAAATAGGCCGAGGAAATATCGCCCGAGGGCGCGACGGCCGGCTTCACCACGTCGAAGGTTCCGGGCCTGATCGCGAACAGTGAGACCAGGCCGAGATCCTTGGTCTCGAGCGCCATCTCGACGCTCGGGCCGAAGCGCGACGGATAGATCTGCACGTCGCGCACCTTCCAGTCGCCTGGCAGCGACGGCATGACGATCGCGGTCGCGGCACGGATTTCGCCGGGATTGTAGTCCGGCGCTTCACGCTGGGAGGTCATCGCCTCGCGCATCAGCGTCGTCCGGTGCGCCCTCACCGCCTCCTCGACATAGGCCGGCGGCTGCGTGGAAGCGACAACCTTGGTCACCGCGACGGGTCCGAAAATGCCGTTCGCCAGCCAGCCGGCCGCGACCAGGATGGCCGCCGCCGCCGCCCGCTGCAGCACGGAAAAGATGCGGTCCCTGGTCAGTCCGCGCTCCAACCGTCGTGCCGCCTCGGCGGTCGCCGGCCGCGCCATGCCCTTGCCGGCGAGCGCCACGCGCAGCTCGTCGCGCGTCCGAAGGTCGGACATCACGCGCGCCGCGACCTCAGGCTGGGTGGACAGGAACGCCTCCACCTCGATGCGGCGGGCCACCTCCATCTGGTCGTCGACATAGGCGTCGAGATCGGCGTCGGTCACGGGATCGAGCATCGCATTCATCGCTCACCTTTGACGATCCTGAGATGGTTCCTGCCGACCGGCGCGGCCTCCTCCATCTCGCGCAGTGCCGCCCGGGCCCGGCCGATGCGTGACATCAACGTTCCCAGCGGCACGCCACTGACCTCGGCCGCCTGGGCGTAGCTCAGCCCCTCGATGGCGACGAGATGCAGCGCCGACCGCTGCTCCTCCGGCAGGGATAAAAAGGCCGTCCGCACCTGCGCCAGACGGACCGAATGGTCCTGGGGCGCCGGGGAGGTGCTGTCGGCAAGGTACCCGGCCTGCTCGACTCGCGCCGCTTCCGACCGGCGCGAGCGGACACCATCGATGAAGGCGTTGTGGACGATCGCAAGCAGCCAGGCGCGAAGGTTGCTGCCGGCACGAAAGGTACCGCGCCGCTCATAGGCGCGCACCAGCGCGTCATGCACCAGGTCCTCGGCCTCCGTGCTGTCGCGCGTCAGCGAGCGCGCATAGCGGCGCAGCGAACCGAGCTGTCCGACAATATCGAAGCGTGGCATCGACCGTTTCATGCCCTGTTTACGGAGCAGGGCAAGGTTTTAATCCGGCTACAAGCGATTTTTGTCCGATCTGGCGAACGACGCCGATGTGACAGGAACGTGGAGGGCGGCGCAGCCTCAAGATTGATGCAATCGAAAAGCGCTGGCGAAGCGCTGCCGTTTTGCGTATCACTCCGCCGCCATTGGAGCCGTATCGATGTTTGAAACCCTGCAGCCCGCCCCCGCCGACAAGATCCTTGCGTTGATTGGCCTTTATCGCGCCGATCCGCGTCCGGGCAAGGTCGATCTCGGCGTCGGCGTCTACAAGGATCGCGACGGCAGGACTCCGGTGATGCGCGCCGTGCGCGAAGCCGAGAAGCGGCTGCTTCAGGGCCAGGACACCAAGACCTATCTCGGCCTTGCTGGCGACACTGCCTTCGACACGGCGATGGCCAAGCTCACCTTTGGTGACAATGCGGACCTGTCACGCATCCGCACGGCGCAGGCGCCGGGTGGCTCTGGCGCGCTCAGGCTCGTGGCCGAGCTTTTGCAACGTACCCGAGCCGGCGCGACGGTGTGGCTGTCCGATCCGACCTGGCCGAACCACATGCCGGTGATGCGCGCCGCCGGTCTGCAGATCCGCGACTATCCCTACTTCGACGCCGCTTCCGGCTCGGTGCGCTTCAAGGACATGGTGGCGGCCCTGCGGACGGCTGAGCGCGGCGACGTGGTGCTGCTGCATGGCTGCTGCCACAATCCGACCGGCGCCAATCTCGATGCCGCGCATTGGGCCGAGGTCGCCGACCTGGTCGTCGAGCGCGGCCTGCTGCCCTTCGTCGACATTGCCTACCAGGGCTTTGGCGAGGGCCTCGACGCCGACGCCGCGGGCGTGCGGCTGCTCGCGGCAAAAGTCCCGGAAATGGTCGTCGCCTCGAGCTGCTCGAAGAACTTTGCCGTCTACCGCGACCGCGTCGGCGCGGCGATGATCCTGGCCAAGGACGGTGCGCACGCCGATGTGGCGATGAGCCAGATGCTGTCTGCGGCGCGCGCACTCTATTCGATGCCGCCGGACCATGGCGCGGCGGCGGTACGCATCGTGCTGGAAGACGCCGCTTTGCGCGCGGACTGGCAGGCGGAACTAGAGGAGATGCGGCTGCGCATGCTGCGGCTGCGCGTCGCCTTCGCCGAGGCGCTACGCCGGCAGTCCAATTCCGACCGCTTCGATTTCGTCGCCAGCCATCGCGGCATGTTCTCGCGCCTAGGCCTTTCGGAAGCTCAGGTCGAGCGGCTGCGCACCGAGCACGCCGTCTATATGGTCGGCGACAGCCGCATCAACGTGGCCGGCCTGCCCGAGGACGGGATGGACGCGCTCGCAAAGGCGATCGTATCGGTTCTGGACTGAGCCGCCGCGCAGCTGTGGACAACCGCCCTCGCGTCGGCTGCCAGCGTTGGCCGCGCGATGGGCGCAAGGATAGCATCGGCCTGATGAAACCCTCCAAGGACATTTCCCGGCTGATCGAGATCATGGCGGCACTAAGGGCGCCCAAGACCGGCTGCCCCTGGGATATCGAGCAGAATTTCTCGACCATCGCGCCCTACACGATCGAGGAAGCCTACGAGGTGGCGGATGCCATTGCGCGCGGCGATCTCGACGACCTGCGCGAGGAGCTCGGCGACCTGCTGCTGCAGGTTGTCTACCACGCGCAAATGGCTGAGGAGGCTGGCGAATTCGCCTTCGGCGACGTCGTCGAGGCGATCACCGCCAAGATGATCCGGCGCCATCCGCACGTCTTCGGCGACGAGGAGGCGCGCAGCGCCGGCATGGCCAAGGGCATGTGGGAAAAAATCAAGGCGGTGGAGAAGGCGGAGAAGCGCGATGCGCGCCTCGCCCGCGGGCTAGACCCAGAAGACAATGGCAAGGGGTTCCTCGACAGCGTGCCGGTGGCGCTGCCTGCGCTGACCCGGGCGCTCAAGCTGCAGGAAAAGGCGGCTCGCGTCGGCTTCGATTGGAGCGAGGCGGCCCCCATTCTCGACAAGATCGAGGAGGAGATCGGCGAACTGCGCGAGGCTTTGGCCAAAGGCGACGCAGCACCGATCAAGGACGAGTTCGGCGACATGCTGTTTGCCATCGTCAATCTCGGCCGCCACCTCAAGCTCGACGCCGAGGCCGCGCTCAGCGGCACCAATGAGAAATTCCGCACCCGCTTCCACTATGTCGAGCGAGCGCTGGAAGCCTCCGGCAACACGTTGGAAAAGGCGACGCTGGATGAGATGGAAGCGCTCTGGCAGCAGGCCAAGGGCGCGAAATAACCAGGCTTAATTGTTCTTACGGTGCAATCGGCTCTCGATCTCTTGCCGTGAGCTGTGCGTGGCATTGAGCGAAATGGTGACGCTGCCATCCTCATTGTCGACCCGCGAAACGACGTCGCCGTTGCGGTAGATCCAGTCGACAAGGCCAAACTGGGCTGGCGTCAGCGTCAGCGTCGTCGTTTCCAGTTCACCCGACATCCTTGTTTCGATAAGCGCCTTCAGCGCATCGATGCCCTCGCCGGTGACCGCCGATATGGCGACCGGCGGCGCCTTGGTGGCGGCGCCATCGGCCAGTAACCGCTCCCGGTTGCTCTCGTCGAGCAGGTCGATCTTGTTCCAGACCTCGATGACGCGCTTGGCGTCACTGGCATCGACGCCAAGATCGGCAAGGATGCGCTCGACATCCTCGGCCTGCGCCGCCGTATCGGGGTCTGAGATGTCGCGCAGGTGGATGACGAGGTCGGCTTCGACCACCTCTTCCAGCGTCGCCCGGAAGGCGGCAACAAGATGCGTCGGCAGGTCCGAGATGAAGCCGACCGTATCGGACAGGATGATGGGTGTGCCATGTGGCAGGCGCACGCGGCGCAGCGTCGGGTCAAGCGTGGCGAACAGCATGTCCTCGGCCAGCACCCCTGCCCCGGTCAGCTTGTTGAACAGCGTCGACTTGCCGGCATTAGTGTAGCCGACGATCGCCACAACCGGGAACGGCACCTTCTTGCGCTTGGCACGGTGCAGGTCGCGGGTGCGGCGCACAGTTTCCAGCTCATGCTTCAGCTTGATGATCTTTTCCTGCAACTGCCGCCGGTCGGATTCGATCTGCGTTTCGCCGGGACCGCCGAGGAAGCCGGCGCCGCCGCGCTGGCGCTCAAGGTGGGTCCAGCTCCGCACCAGGCGGCCCTTCTGGTAGTTGAGATGCGCAAGCTCGACCTGCAGCGTGCCTTCCTTGGTGCGCGCGCGCTCGCCGAAGATCTCCAGGATCAGCCCGGTGCGGTCGAGCACCTTGGCGTTGAATTCCTTTTCGAGATTGCGTTGCTGCACCGGCGTCAGCGGATGGTCGACGATGACCAGTTCCGCGTGGCGCTCCTTCACGATATCGGCGAATTCCGCCACCTTGCCGCTGCCGAGCAAGGTGGCCGGGCGCGGATCGGTGACGGTCACCACCGCGCTATGGACCGGATCGAGGTCGATGGCGCCGGCGAGGCCGACTGCTTCATCGTGGCGGGCCTCCGCGGAACGCGTCAGACGCGGCCGATTGGTCTCGTCCTCGCCTCGCGGCTGGCGGGTAAGCACGGGCACAATAACAATGGCCCGGGTCGGAGCTTTGTCTTCCGGCCTCAGCTGATGTGATGGTTTCCCGCGGACGCTGCGGTCCGCGTCTTTCTCACGTGCCAATCAGGCGCCCTGGCCTTCCTCGCCATCGAACATCTGAACCGGCTGGCTCGGCATGATCGTGGAAATGGCGTGCTTGTAAACGAGCTGGGAATGGCCGTCACGCCGCAACAACACACAAAAATTGTCGAACGAGGTGACCACGCCAGTCAGCTTCACGCCGTTGATGAGGAAGATGGTGAGTGGATTTTTGCTCTTGCGAACTGAATTCAGGAACAGGTCCTGAAGGTTTTGCGATCGTTCCGCCATTGTTCTTGTCTTTCGCCGATCCCCTTCGGTTTGCAGCCAATGCGCCAATTTATCCGGCACATGTCAAGCGCGCAAACACCCTCTTGCCGTCAATAACGACAAGCAGAACGAGATATATTGATTTTCATTCCATCTTTGCGGTTATCAGGCCGGACTTTTTTCCGCAACGTCAAAAAAGGCCTGGCGCAACGAAAGTGTCATGGAACCGGGGTGGCCATTGGCCACCGGAGCACCGTCGATTGCCACGATCGGCATGGCAATCGTGGTCGCGGAACTGATGAAGGCCTCGCGCGCCGCCTTGGCCTCGGCGACCGAAAACTTGCGCTCCTCGATCGTCAGGCCGAGTTTGGCGGCAACGTCGAACAGCGTCGTGCGGGTGATGCCGCGCAGGATCCCGTGCTCGGCCGGCCGCGTCACCAGCACGCCGTCCCTGGTGACGATCCAGGCGTTGGAGGAGCCGCCCTCGGTGACCATGCCGTCGGTGTCGACGAACCACGCCTCCTGGGCGCCGGCTTCCTTGGCCTTCTGCTTGGCCAGCACGTTGGGCAGCAGGCCCGTGCTCTTGATATCGACCCTGTCCCAGCGGTTCTCCGGCACGGTGATGACCTTTATGCCGGTCTCTGCGCGCCTGGCGGCAGTGGCGGGGTCCGCCTTCCTCGCGGTCACCACCAGCGACGGCGTGGTACCGGGCCCCGGGAAAACGAACTCGCGGCTGGCGACGCCACGCGTCACCTGGACATAGACGAGGCCGTTGACGACATGGTTGCGGCGCACCACCTCGCGCAGGATGAGCGGCAGCACACGCTGCGTCACCGGCCAGTCGATCGACAGTTCGGAAAGCGACCGGCTCAGCCGGCCGAGATGGCGCGGCATGTCGACAATGAAGCCGCGAGCCACCTCGCAGACCTCATAGACGCCGTCGGCGAACTGATAGCCGCGATCCTCGATATGCACCGAAGCGTCGGCATGAGCGACATAGCGCCCGTTCACATAGGCAATGCGCGGCATGGATCACCCCTGAAGACTTTCGGTTTGTTTAAGCGATTCCGCCGCGGCCGTAACCGGCAATCGGCCGGCTGGGCGCCGCTGGATCAAGTACAGCTGTCCTCAGACGCCCAGCGACTTCAGCTTGCGGTGCAGGGCGGAGCGCTCCATGCCGATGAACTCGGCGGTCTTCGAGATGTTGCCGCCGAAGCGGTTGATCTGGGCGATCAGGTAGTCCTTCTCGAACTGTTCGCGCGCCTCGCGCAGCGGCAGCGCCATGATGTGTCGGTCCGATTGGTTGGGCGTGCGCGGCATGACGTCGCCGATCTCCGACGGTAGCAGATCGGCGGTGATCGGGGCGTCGACGTCCTCGCCGCGCGCCAGGATCATCAGCCGTTCGACATTGTTGCGCAACTGCCGGACATTGCCCGGCCAGTTATGCGCCTGCAGCACGGCGAGTGCGTCGTCGCCGATGCGGCGCGGCCTGATGCCGGCCTGGCGCGCGATCTGCTTCATGAAATTGTCGACCAGATAGGGAATGTCCTCGCGTCGCTCGGCCAGCCCCGGCACCATGACCGGAACCACTGCCAGGCGGTGATAGAGGTCCTCACGGAAGCGGCCGTCGGCGATCATCGCCTCCAGGTTCTGCGAGGTGGACGAGATGATGCGGACATCGACCTTGACCCGCTTGGTGCCCCCTACCCGCTCGAACTGCTGCTCGACCAGCACGCGCAGGATCTTGTTCTGCGTCTCGCGCGGCATGTCGGCCACTTCGTCGATGTAGAGGATGCCGCGATGCGCCTCTTCCAGTGCGCCGACCTTGCGCTCGGTGCCGTTCGATTCGGTGCCGAACAGTTCAATCTCCATTCGCTCGGGCGTGATGGTGGCCGCGCTCAGCGTCACGAACGGTCCGGCCTTGCGCGTCGACAGCGCATGGATGGCGCGCGCCGCCAGCTCCTTGCCGGAACCGGACGGGCCGACGATCATGATGCGGCTGTTGGTCGGCGCGACGCGTTCGATGGTCTGGCGCAACTGGCTCATCGCCGAAGACATGCCGATCAGGTCGAAGGTCTCGCCGCTGCGTTGCTTGAGGTCGGAGACCTCGCGCCTCAGCTTCGAGGTTTCGAGCGCGCGCTCGGCGATCAGGATCAGTCGGTCGGCCTTGAACGGCTTCTCGATGAAATCGTAGGCGCCGCGGCGGATGGCGGAAACCGCCGTTTCGATATTGCCGTGACCGGAGATCATCACCACCGGGAGGTTGGGATGCATCGTCTTGATCTCGTCCAGCAGCGCGAGGCCGTCCAGGCGCGAGCCCTGCAGCCAGATGTCGAGGAAGATCAGCCTCGGCGCGCGATCTGCAATTGCTGCAAGCGCGCTGTCGGCGTCGAACGCCGTGCGGGTTTCGTGACCTTCGTCGCTCAGGATGCCTGCGACGAGCTCGCGGATGTCTTCCTCGTCATCGACGATGAGAATGTCAGACGCCATTACCGACCTTTTCAGTTTCTCTTTCGTGTTCGTTCCGGCCTTCGCCGCGAGGCGGCGTGGCAACGACCGAAGCCGGCGGCAGGATGATCGAGATCATCGCGCCGCGGCCACCGTGGAAATCCGCCGGCGCATCGTTGAGTTCGAGCCGGCCGCCATGGTCCTCCACGATCTTCTTGACGATAGCGAGGCCAAGGCCAGTGCCTTTTTCGCGCGTCGTCATATAGGGCTCGAGCAACCGCTGCCTATTCTCGCGCGGCAGTCCCCTGCCATTGTCGATGACATCGATTCGGATGGCGCCATTTTGACGTCCGGCTTGAATCCGGATTGTGCCGTCCGAACGATCTTTTGCTTCAAGTCCGTCAATGGCCTCGGCGGCGTTCTTGATGACGTTGCCGAAGGCCTGCGCCATCAGCCGGCTGTCGAAGGTGCCCTTCAGTGGTTCGCTGCCGAAATCGCGCTCGAAAGCGATGTCTGAACGACTGACCTCGACCAGGAACGAGGCTTCGCGCAGCGATTCGCGCAGGTCGATGGCCTTCATCTCCGGTTTCGGCATGCGCGCGAAGGCCGAGAATTCGTCGACCATGCGGCCGATATCCTCGACCTGGCGGATGATCGTGTCGGTGCATTGGTCGAAGACCTCGCGGTCCTCGGTGATGACCTTGCCGTAGCGGCGCTTGATGCGCTCGGCCGAGAGCTGGATCGGCGTCAGCGGGTTCTTGATCTCGTGGGCGATGCGCCTGGCCACGTCGGCCCAGGCCGAAGAGCGCTGCGCCTGCACAAGGTCGGTGATGTCGTCGACCGTCACGACATAGGATTTTTCCTCCGAGCCGTCATCGCCCGCCTCGATGGTTATCTGCACGTTGAAGGTCCGCTCGGCGCCGCCACGGTAGAAGGTCACCTGCTCGCGATAGACCGGCTTGCCCGATTTGCGGCCGATTTCGAAGACGCGGCCGACATGCGGCAGCACGGCGGACAGGTTCTGCCCGAGCGCGGCGCTGGCCGAGATCGCAAGCATGGTTTCTGCCGAGCGATTGACGATGGTGATGATGCCATAGGGATCGACGCCGATGACGCCGGCGGTGACGCCTGCCAGCACGGCTTCCGAAAAGCGCCTGCGCTCGTCGATCAAATCCTTGGCGGAGAGCAGCTCGTTGCGCTGCGATTTGAGCTCCAGGATCATGTTGTTGAAGGTGTCGCCGAGCGAGGCGACGTCGCCGTCGGAAAGTCTGACGGGCACGGCGACATCGAGATTGCCGGTCGCGACCTCGTCGGCGGCACCGATCAACTGGCGGATCGGCCGCACCAGCCGGTCGGCGACCGCTATGCCCGTCCAGATCGCCGACAGGATGACGATCAGCGTCAGCGACAGGTAAGGCAGCGCGAAGGCCACCTGTGAGGTGCGGCGGTTGTCCTGTCTC
>NZ_RZOT01000769.1:0-1891 GCF_003999085.1 Mesorhizobium sp. M4A.F.Ca.ET.090.04.2.1 | reverse complement strand
GCGCAGGAGACGGCGGCGCGCCTGGAGACGTTACTGCCGCACCTACTGGCGGTACGGCCGCCTGCGCAGGCGCTGCTATCGCCGGCGCGTCTGGATCTGGTTCCGGCTTTAGCCATTAGGCGCTGATCCTGCCCCGGCCGGATGGTCGCGCCGGGGCAGGGTGTTGATCGCCGGTTCAAACATGCAGCGCGCCGCCAACGCGCGGCGGATAACAGGACGAGGCGCCAGAAAGCATGGGCAACAGCGGCCGCGACGAGCACCAAGCCGGTGCCTCGCCAAGCATTTGATTATCAATCCTTTTCAAATTCTACCGACTTGACTCGCCCCTAAGGCCACGACCGCCGCAATAGGTCCTACGGATCCTGGCGTAGTGCGTCGATGGCCAGCGGCGAAAGCGCCCCTGAACCTCATCGGACTTGAGAAGAGCTGCTGCAAGCAAGCATCGCGACGTCGCGAGTCGTGAGCCGATTGACAAAACAATCCAAGCCTATCATATGATAGGTAGACTATCGATTGATAGGGAGGGGATCTTGGATCGAGTGAGCTCGGACGCTTCACGGTTGCAGGAGCTGGGTTATCGACAGCAGCTCCGGCGCGGACTCGGCGTCTTTTCGACATTTTCTATCGGCGTTGCCACCGTCGCACCGGTGGTCGGTCTCTATGCGATCTTCGGACTCGGGATGAACCTGTCCGGGCCGGTGTGGGTGTGGCTGCTGGTACTGTCCCTGGTCGGCCAGGTGCTGGTGGCAGTGGTCTATGCGGAACTCGCATCCGAGTTCCCGATTGCAGGAGGGCCCTATCAATGGGTGCGCCGGCTGATCGGGCCGGACGCGGGCATCTTCACAGGCCTCATATACCTCGTTGCCGTGTCGGCGGCGCTCGCTACCGTGGCGTTCCTTGCGGCGCCGTGGTTCGCGCAGTTGCTCGGTCTTCAGCCCTCGCCGGGCGGGCACATGCTGCTTTCGTTCTGCGTGCTGCTCGCTTCCCTGCTGGTCAATGCCGGCGGCGTCCAGGTCGTTCGCGTGGCGGTAAACTTCGGCATCGCAGCCGAGATAATCGCTTCGATGCTTATCGGCTCGATGCTGCTGGTGTTCTTCCGAACCCACGATGTCACTGTCCTCTTCAGTTCGATGGGGGCTCCGACCTCGCTCGGAGCAGCGCTTGCCACGCTCGCCGTCTGCGGTTGGGCCTTCGTCGGTTTCGATGCGAGCGCGTCGGTCGCCGAAGAGACCACCGGCGCGGGCGCGAACGTCCCACGTGCCATCCTTGCCGCCACGGCGGTCGTTGGCATCGCAGTGGTTTTGGTCGCCGTTGCCGTCATCCTGGCGACCGGCGACCTCCAGGCCGTGATCTCGGGCTCTGAAATGGATCCGGTCACGGCGACGGTGGTCGCCTCGCTGGGTGGTTGGTCGCGGATGCCGTTTCTGGCCGTGGTGGCGATCACCTTTTTTGCCTGCTGCATATCCATGCAAGCCTATCTTGGCCGCGTCATCTTCAGTCTCGCCCGGGATGGCGTGCTTCCGTTCTCCCGGAAGTTGGCTTCGGTCAGCGAAGGCAGAAAGGTTCCGCTGGTCGCCATGACGACCATGACGCTCATCGCCTCGGCCTGCCTGCTTCTCGGCTTCAACGAAGGGGCTGTCGGAACGATGATCAGCTTCGGCACCGCAGGCCTCTATATAACGTTCCTGCTGGTCGTGGCGGCGGCGCTCTACGCCCGCGTCAGCGGCAAGTGGCGCCCCGATGGCTCATTGCGTCTCGGCGCGCTCGGCACGCCGGTCAACGTCGCCGCCTTGGTCTGGCTGGTGTTCGAGACCATCAACATAGCTTGGCCACGCGTCGAACTGGCGCCGCCAAATGCTCCGGTTTGGCAGGTTTGGGCGGCGATCTGGGT
>NZ_RZOT01000768.1:0-1894 GCF_003999085.1 Mesorhizobium sp. M4A.F.Ca.ET.090.04.2.1 | reverse complement strand
TACAAAACGAAGCCGCTCGTCCATGATGCCAGTCTCTCGCCAAACCATCGCCGGGTCCTCCGGCGAGGGAGAAAACTGTCACCTATGCAATCGGTCCATTCTGTTACCTATCTATCCGGTTCGGACACCGGGCATTTCTCCCCGTATAGTGACGGGGAGAAAGGGCTGGCCGCGGCCTCGGCGCTCCTTTTTGGAACGCTGGTGATTGGCGAAATCCGCGGCGACAGCGCCCCTCTCCCCGTCTCTATACGGGGAGAGGATGCCGGAAGGCAGGTGAGGGGCAGCACGAACATTTGCCAGTTTGCATGCTCATGAAAAACATGCAGACATGGCGCCCGACGCGGGGCGGGCCGAGGGAATCATCATGGCGGTAGAGACAGTGCAGCGGGCGTCGGGGCGCGGCATCTGGGGCTGGATGTTCTTCGACTGGGCGGCGCAGCCTTTCTTCACCCTCGTCACCACCTTCATCTTCGGGCCTTATTTCGTCGAGCGCATGGCGAGCGATCCGACCACCGGCCAGGCCGCCTGGGGTTACGGCATAGCCGCCGCCGGGCTGGTCATCGCGGTGCTTTCGCCGGTGCTCGGCTCGATCGCCGACCAGACCGGGCCGCGCAAGCCGTGGATCGCCTTCTTCGCGGCGATCAAGATCACCAGCCTCACGCTCCTTTGGTTCGCGGCACCGGGTTCGAACCTGTTCCTGGTGGTGATGCTCTTCTCGCTTGCCTCGGTGGCGGCGGAATTCTCCACCGTGTTCAACGATTCGATGATGCCTCGCTTGGTGCCCAAGGAGGACATCGGCAGGATTTCCAATGTCGCCTGGGGGCTCGGCTATCTCGGCGGCATGATCGCGCTGATCTTCGTCGTGTTGTTTTTGGCCGGCTCGTCGGAGACCGGCAAGACCATCATCGGCGTCGACCCGCTGCTCGGGCTCGACCCGAAGCTCGGTGAGGATGCGCGCGCCACCGGACCGCTGTCGGCCGGCTGGTATTTCCTGTTCATCCTGCCGATGTTCTTCTTCACCCCCGACGCCAGCAAGGGAATTGCGATGGGGCCGGCGGTGCGCGAGGGCCTGTCGGAACTCAAGTCCACGCTGTTCGAGGTGCGCAGGCGCGCCGGGATATTCCGCTTCCTCGTCGCCCGCATGATCTATCAGGACGGTGTCAACGCGCTGCTGGCGCTCGGCGGCACCTTCGCCGCCGGCATGTTCCATTGGTCGACCATCGAGATCGGCATGTTCGGCATCATCCTCAATGTCGTCGCCATCTTTGGCTGCTGGATCGCCGCCCGCCTCGACACTGCCCTCGGCTCCAAGGCGGTGGTGATGATCGCGCTGGTCATGCTGTCGGTCGCCACCGTCGGTGTCGTCTCGACCGGACCGGGCTTCACGCTGCTCGGCCTGATCCAGCTCTCGACTGCCGATTCCGGCGGCAACTTCGGCACCGCTGCCGAAAAGGCCTACATCCTTTACGGCCTGCTTATCGGCCTGGCCTTCGGGCCGGTCCAGGCCTCATCCCGCTCCTACATGGCGCGCAGCGTCACGGCGGCCGAGTCCGGCCGCTATTTCGGCATCTACGCGCTGGCCGGGCGGGCGACGAGTTTCCTCGCGCCCTTCATGGTGGCGACGATCACCGCCGTCAGCGACTCGGCGCGGCTCGGCATGGCGGCGATCATCCTGTTCCTCGGCATCGGCCTGGCGATCCTGGTGAAGACGCCGTACCCGGCGGATCGGCCGGTGGAGTAGCACCCTCTTCCCCTTCTCCCCCTGTGGGAGAAGGTGTCGCCGAAGGCGACGGATGAGGGGTGCTCCAGCTTGGCGACGAGTTGGAAATCGCCGCCGCCTCACTCCGTCACGTACCCCTCATCCGCCTCGGCGCTACGCGCCGATCCACCTTCT
>NZ_RZOT01000767.1:0-1904 GCF_003999085.1 Mesorhizobium sp. M4A.F.Ca.ET.090.04.2.1 | reverse complement strand
ACTACGTGCTGCTGCCGTCGATCTCCTGGGTCGGCTCAACGCTCGACAACTATCAGTGGGAATCGATCCTGCGCTCGGTGTCGGCGCATCGCTCCTACCGCTGGGTCTACGACGCCGACTACAAGCCGACCAACATCGCCGACTACCTCATCCTCAACGTGCGCATGCCGCGTTCCCTGACCTTCTGCTACCGCTTCCTCGCCGAACACCTGAAATTCCTGGGCGACGACTATGGCGAGCGCCATGCATGTCACGCCACGGCCGAAAAGACGCAGGCAATGCTGAGGGCGGGCTCAATCAAGGACATATTCGACGCCGGCCTGCACGAGTTCCTGGCCAATTTCATCCGCGACAACACCAGGCTCGGCGACGAGATCGCGCTGGATTACAAGTTCTATTGAGCATCAGGCTCGCAACCGGAAACTGACGCCATGCGGCTCAAGATCACCCATCGGACAGACTACCGCTACGATGCGCCGGTGCAGTATCTCTTGCAGCGGCTGCGGCTGCTGCCAGTCAGCGGCCACACACAGACCGTTCAGTCCTGGGCTTTGAAGATCGATGGCGCGCGCGAGGAGGTACGCTTCACCGACCATTTCGGCAACGACACCCGGCTTTTGAGCGTCGAAGGCGAGCCTCACGCCATCGCCATTGAAGCTTCGGGCGAGGTGGTGACGCGCGACACCACGGGCGTATCCGGTCAACACCAGGGTTTTGCGCCGCTCTGGCTGTTCGCGCAGGAGACGCCGCTGACCGCCGCCGGCGAAGGCATTCGCGAGCTTGCCGCCTCGGCGGGCAAGGGCACGGATATCGAGCGGCTTCATCGGCTGATGGGCACGATCGGTGAGCGTGTCGCCTACAAGCCTGGCGCCACCACTGTGATGACGCCGGCCGAAGAGGCACTGGCGCTTAGAACCGGCGTCTGTCAGGACCACAGCCATATCTTCGCTGCCGCGGCGCGCGCCATGGGCTTTCCGGCCCGCTATGTCAGCGGCTATCTGATGATGGATGCGGCGGTCCAGCAGGCGGCGAGCCACGCCTGGGCCGAGGCGCATGTCCAAGGCCTCGGCTGGGTTGCTTTCGATGCCGCCAACGGAATCTCCCCCGACGAGCGCTATGTGCGCGTGGCGACCGGGCGCGACTACCGGGACGCCTCACCGGTATCGGGGATTAGGCTGGGACAGGCGCAGGAACAGCTTGCGGTGACTGTCACGGTAGAGCAGTAATTCCAGCGGAATCGCTGCTAAAGAGTACCCATGACCTATTGCGTCGGCCTGAAGATCGATCGCGGGCTCGTGTTCATGTCGGACACGCGCACCAACGCCGGCATGGATTCGATCTCGACCTTCAAGAAGATGCATGTCTGGGAGGAGCCCGGCGAGCGCGTCATTGTGCTGATGTCGGCCGGCAATCTGGCGACCACGCAGGCCGTGGTCAGCCTGCTCGACGAGCGCACCAAGGCAGTGGCGGATCGCCATGCGACGCTGCTCGAGACGCCGTCCATGTACCAGACGGTGCGGCTGGTAGGCGATACGGTCAAGGAGGTCATCGCTCATTCCTCGCCCGCAGGCGACAAGGCCGATTCCTACTTCAACGCCTCCTTCATCCTCGGCGGCCAGATCAAGGGCAGCCCGCCGCGGCTGTTCATGATCTATCCCGAGGGCAATTTCATCGAATCGACCGACGACACGCCGTTCTTCCAGATTGGCGAGACCAAATACGGCAAGCCGATCATCATCCGCGCCTATGAACGCACGATGAGCCTGGCCGAGACGGTGAAGCTGCTTTTGGTGTCCTTCGATTCGACGCTGAAGTCGAACCTGTCGGTCGGCCTGCCGCTCGACCTGCTGTTCTACGAGAAGGACGCCTTCAAGGTCAGCCTTAAGAAGCGCATCGGCCAGGAC
>NZ_RZOT01000766.1:0-1905 GCF_003999085.1 Mesorhizobium sp. M4A.F.Ca.ET.090.04.2.1 | reverse complement strand
CGGCGGCGCGGCAGACATCGGGCAAGCCGCGGTTGGGGCTTATCTGGCGCAGCCGGCCTGGGCGGCGAAACGTCCCTCCGAGCGCGCGGCCATATTGAACAAGGCGGCCGATATCCTGGAAGCCAATGGCGAAGAGCTGGTCGGCTGGATAATGCGCGAATCCGGCTCCATCCGGGCGAAGGCGCAAATCGAGATCGATCACGGGGCAGCCTTCATCCGCCACGCCGCGGCTGCCGCTGTCGAGCCGAATGGCATCGCCCTTCCCACCATGGATGCTGGACGCCAGAACCATGCGCGGCGGGTGCCGCACGGCGTGGTCGGAATTATCTCGCCGTTCAATTTTCCGCTTGTCCTCTCTGTCCGCGCGATTGCCGCCGCTTTGGCGACAGGCAACGCCGTCGTCCACAAACCGGACCCGCGCACGCCGATTTCCGGTGGCATCATCATTGCACGCCTGTTCGAGGAAGCGGGCCTGCCCGCAGGTGTCCTCCATGTCGTCCCCGGCGGAATTGACGCCGGCGAGGCCCTCTGCACGGATGCGAACATCGCAATGGTCTCGTTCACGGGGTCGGCGGCCGCCGGGAGCCGGGTCGGCGAACTGGCCGGCAAGCATCTGAAGAAGGTTCAGCTTGAGCTCGGCGGCAAGAACGCCCTGATCATCCTCGATGATGCCGATCCGGACATCGCGGCGTCGAATGCCGCCTGGGGCTGCTTCCTGCATCAGGGCCAGATCTGCATGTCGACCGGTCTCATCCTTGTCGACGAGAAGCATGCCGATGCGATTGCTTCGCGCCTTGCCGCCAGGGCCGGACACCTGGTTGCCGGCGATCCCTCGACCGACCAGGTGGCGCTTGGCCCCATCATTTCCGATGCCCAGGTCGACAGAATCCAGGGCATCGTCGACGATGCCGTCGCCAAGGGCGCAAAGCTGCTCGCCGGAGGCAAGGCAAGCGGCCGCTTCTATCCGGCAACGGTTCTGTTCGGCATCGAGCGGGGGATGCGTGCGTTCGAGGAAGAGATCTTCGGGCCCGTCGCCTGCATTGCCCCGTTCCGCGACGAAGAGGCAGCGATCTCTCTCGTCAACAGCTCCGAATATGGCCTCGCCGCCGGCGTCATTTCGGCCTCCGTCGACCGCGCCCGGTCGGTTGGCGAAAGACTGGAGGTCGGCCATCTGCACATCAACGATCAGACCGTCAACGCCGGGCCGCACGCACCTTTCGGCGGCCGGCGGCGCTCGGGCAATGGCAGCCGCGTCTCAGGCCCGGCGATCTGGGAGGAATTCACGCAGTGGATGTGGATTTCCGTCAAGGAACAAGCAACGCTCTATCCATTTTGACCAATCCACGAAAGATCGAACCATGAATCTCTCCAACAAGCTTCTGGTCATTACGGGCGCGTCTTCGGGGATCGGAGCCGAGGTCGCCCGTCTCGCCCGCTTCCATGGCGCCAGGGTAATCGGCATCGACCGCAATGATCCCACGGTTACCCTGGATGGCTTCGTGAAGGCCGATCTCTCGAAGCCGGATACGATCGACGAGGCCGTTTCGTTCTTGCCCGCGCAATTCGATGGGCTGGTCAACGCGGCAGGCGTGCCGGGCACCGCCGACAAGGATACGGTCGCCCGCGTCAACTATCTCGGCCTGCGTCACCTGACCGAGACTGTGGTCGGCAGGCTTTCGCCGGGCGCGGCAATCGTCAACTTCGCCTCGATTTTGGGCGCCGCATGGCCGGAACGCCTCGCCCGGCACAAGGACCTGGCAACGACCGGGACCTTCCAGTCTGGTCATGATTGGTTGGCTGCGAATCCGGTTTCGCATGACACCTGCTATCAATATTTCAAGGAAGCCCTGATCGTCTGGACGTTCATGCGGGCGCAGCAGCTCTTCCTCTCGCGTGACATCCGCA
>NZ_RZOT01000765.1:0-1906 GCF_003999085.1 Mesorhizobium sp. M4A.F.Ca.ET.090.04.2.1 | reverse complement strand
CCTGGCGTTGTCGAGAATAGCCCCGCCAGCGCAACCCGACAATCAATGTCGCTGCCGGAGCAAACAAGGTCGGAGGGCGCGGCGCCGCGATCCGTAAAACAGCGGAAACATCTCAGCAATTCCTATATGTATGCCGAGACGGATTCAGGAGACAACGGCGCGTGTTCCTTTCGGTTTTCGACCTGTTCAAGATCGGCATCGGTCCATCGAGTTCGCACACGATGGGGCCGATGACCGCCGCCCGGCGTTTTCTGGACGAGGTAGCCGGAAACGACTGGCCGCGGCCGGCCGGCGTCAAGGTCGACCGCATCGGCGCCAGCCTGCACGGCTCGCTCGCCTACACCGGCATCGGCCATGGCTCCGACCGCGCCGTCATCCTCGGCCTTGCCGGCGAGACGCCGCAGACGGTCGATCCCGACCTCGCTGACGGCATCGTTGCCAGGATCGCTGCCGAGAAGCGCATCGCGCCGCCGGGTCACCCGACTTACCGCTTCGATCCCGCGACCGATCTCGTGCTCGACCGCAAGACGCCGCTCACCGGCCACGCCAACGGCATGGCGTTCTATGCCTACGACGCCGGCGACCGACTGCTGCTCAAGCGCATCTATTATTCGATCGGCGGCGGCTTCGTCGTTTCCGAGGAAGAGCTGCAGCGGATGAAGGCCAAGGGCTCAGTGACGACGGAAGGCAAGAAGGTGCCTTATCCCTTCAAGAATGCCGTCGAGATGCTGAAGATGGCGGCCAAGAGCGGGCTTTCCATCGCCGAGATGAAGCGCGTCAACGAGGAGACGCAGATGTCGCGCGAGGAGCTCGACGCGGGTCTCGACGCCATCTGGAGCGCCATGAAGGGCTGCATCGACCGCGGCCTTTCGCAGGACGGCATCATGCCGGGCGGGTTGAAGGTGCGCCGCCGTGCCCGGCAGTTGCACGACAAGCTGCTGGAACAGTGGCAGCAGAACCGGCCGAACCCCTTGCTCGCCAATGACTGGCTGTCGATCTACGCCATGGCGGTCAATGAGGAGAACGCCGCTGGCGGGCGCGTCGTCACCGCGCCGACCAACGGGGCGGCCGGCACGCTGCCGGCGGTGCTGCGCTACTGGCTGCATTTCCATCCCGAAGCCGACCAGCCAAGCATACGCGACTTCCTGCTGACGGCGGCCGCCGTTGGCGGCATCATTAAGTCGAACGCCTCGATCTCCGGCGCCGAAGTTGGCTGCCAGGGTGAGGTCGGCTCCGCCTCGGCCATGGCTGCGGCTGGGCTGTGCGCCGTCATGGGCGGCACGCCGGAGCAGGTCGAGAATGCGGCCGAGATCGCGCTGGAGCATCATCTCGGCATGACCTGCGATCCCGTCGCCGGGCTGGTGCAGGTGCCCTGCATCGAGCGCAATGCGCTCGGCGCCGTCAAGGCTGTGACCGCCGCCTCGCTCGCCATCAAGGGCGACGGCACCCACTTCGTGCCACTCGACGCGGCGATCGAGACCATGCGCCAGACCGGCCTCGACATGAACGAGAAGTACAAGGAAACCAGCCTCGGCGGCCTCGCCGTCAACGTCGTCGAGTGCTGAACGGCTGATGCTGGCACTGTGGAGAAGTCGGGCAGGGCCGTTGACGGTTTCGCGTGCCGGACTAAACCTTAAGCGATGGCTCTCAATCTCCTAAAACTCTGCGTCGGCTGCGACAGCGTCGAGGATCTCGAAGAGTGGATCGACTTTCGCCTCGACGAGCGGCGGCGCGCCGGCGAGCCGGCCGAGCACTGGCACACCACCCGCATGGTGCCGACGCGTGGCGACGAAGTCACCGACGGCGGCTCGCTCTATTGGGTGATCAAGGGCAACGTGCAATGTCGCCAGTTGATCACCGAGATCCGGCCGTTCACCGACGACGAGGGCATCGGCCGCTGTCACCT
>NZ_RZOT01000764.1:0-1910 GCF_003999085.1 Mesorhizobium sp. M4A.F.Ca.ET.090.04.2.1 | reverse complement strand
CCACCGACATGGTGCGCAGCGTCATCGTCGATTCGGCAACGACCGCCGGAGCGAAATTCTCCGGCATCTCCTCGTCGTCGTCGGCAAGCGGGGCCATCACCGTATAGGCGATGTCGGTCGGCTCGCCATTGCCGTTGCCGGAATTGTGCGATTTCAGACGGCGCTTGTAGCGCCGAAGGCGGGTTTCGAGGCGATCAGCCGCCGCCTCGAAGGCAAGCGTGGGATCCTGTGCGTCGCCCGTCGCCTGCAATGAGGCCCCGGAATCGAGCCGGATCATGCAGTCGGCCGAAAAGCGCGACCCCGATTTGATGACCGTGACATGCCCTGAAAAACCGCGATCGAAATATTTTCCGATCGCTTCGCCGACACGGTCGTTGATGCGCGTACGGAACGCATCGCCGATATCCATGTGTTTTCCCGAAATGCGCAGTTTCATCTGAAAACTGACCTTCCTTGCTCAGGCTTCAAACTGTCCCGAGTTTATACTCGTGGTCCGCGCGCACAAGCTTTGCGGCGGCGCTCGCGCCGATTTTAAATCCGAACTTTCCGGTTGATCACAAGTTGCCTTCTTGGCCGTCGCGAAGCCTTCGCCGTGACGGTCCCATCCGCTGCGGGCATCAGACCCGCCTCATGCGGGCGGGCTTCTAGACACTTCATTGCAGCTTGTCAATGAAGCTTGAAAACTGTGGAAATCCGGCCGCGCCGCGGCCGTTTTCAGAGCTGCGGTCAGCGCCCGGCGCTGGCGAGCGCGCGTTTTTCACGCCGCCGCTGCACGGAGGAGGGAATGTTCATGCCCTCCCGGTACTTGGCGACGGTGCGCCGGGCGATGTCCACGCCACTTTCCTTGAGCATATCGACGATGGCGTCGTCGGAGAGCACGTCGACGGGCTTTTCCTCGTCGATCAGCTGCTTGATGCGGTCGCGCACCGCTTCAGAGGAATGCGCGTCGCCACCGCCCGCCGAAGCGATCGAGGCAGTGAAGAAATACCGCAGTTCGAAGACGCCCCGCGGCGTCAGCATGTATTTGTTCGCCGTGACCCGGCTCACAGTCGATTCGTGCATGCCGATGGCATCGGCCACCGTGCGCAGATTGAGCGGCTTGAGGTGGCGCACGCCATGGACGAGGAACGCGTCCTGCTGGCGCACGATCTCCGACGCGACTTTGAGGATGGTCTTTGCCCGCTGGTCGAGGCTGCGCGTCAGCCAGTTGGCGTTCTGCAGGCATTCGGCCAGGAAATCCTTCTCAACCTGGTTCTTCGCGTGGCCCGAAACTCTGGCGAAATAGACATTGTCGACCAGGACGCGCGGCAGCGTCTCGGCATTGAGCTCGACCGTCCAGCTTCCGTCATTGGCAGCGCGCACCTCGACATCGGCAACGATGGCGTCGCTGGCGCCGCCCGAAAACGCCATTCCGGGCCGCGGATCGAGCGCGCGGATCTCGGCCAGCATATCCAGGAGATCCTCCTCGTCGACCCCGCAAATGCGCTTCAGCGCCTGGAAATCGCGCCGCGCCAGCAGTTCGAGATTGGCGACCAGCGCCTGCATCGCCGGATCGAGCCGGTCGCGCACCGCAAGCTGCAGCGACAGGCATTCGGCAAGGTCGCGGGCAAACAGGCCGGCCGGCTCGAACGTCTGGCAGATGCCGAGCACCTTGGCCACCGCCGCTTCGCTGGTGCCGAGGCGGGCCGCGATCTCGGCCATGTCGGCGCTTAGATAGCCGGCCTCATCGAGACCGTCGCCAAGCTCGCCGGCGATCAGCCGCGCCGCCGGATCGGCAAAGGCGAGCGCGATCTGTTCGCCGACATGCTCACGCAACGTAATCGCCGTGGCAGCCATGTCACCGACATCGAAACCTTCGGACGAGGACGCTCCCATGCCGCTGCCGGAAGCCGACTTCCATTGCGCGGTGA
>NZ_RZOT01000763.1:0-1914 GCF_003999085.1 Mesorhizobium sp. M4A.F.Ca.ET.090.04.2.1 | reverse complement strand
CGCCGGCGCTCCCGTGCGCCGCCTGGTCACGCCTGAAGTGGCGCGTCCGGCCAAGCCCACCAAGGGCGAGGAAGACCGCCGCCGCGGCAAGCTGACACTGAATTCGGCGCTCTCCGACGAGGATGCGCGCGGCCGTTCGCTGTCGTCGATGCGCCGCCGTCAAGAGAAGTTCAAGCGCGCGATGCACAACGAGCCGCGCGAGAAGGTCATGCGCGAAGTGATCCTGCCCGAAACCATCACCATCCAGGAACTGGCGCAGCGCATGTCCGAGCGCGCCGTCGACGTGGTCAAGTTCTTCATGAAGCAGGGCCAGATCATGAAGCCGGGCGACGTCATCGACGCCGACACGGCCGAATTGGTCGCCACCGAATTCGGCCACACGGTGCGCCGCGTCGCCGAGTCCGACATCGAGGAAGGCCTGTTCAACATCGCCGACCGTCCGGAAGACCTGGTGTCGCGTCCGCCGGTGGTGACGATCATGGGCCATGTCGACCACGGCAAGACCTCGCTGCTCGATGCTATCCGCAACGCCAATGTCGTTTCCGGCGAAGCCGGCGGCATCACCCAGCACATCGGCGCCTACCAGGTCGAAAAGAACGGCCAGAAGATCACCTTCATCGACACGCCCGGCCACGCCGCCTTCACGGCGATGCGCGCCCGCGGCGCCCAAGCGACCGACATCGCCGTTCTGGTGGTTGCTGCCGACGACAGCGTGATGCCGCAGACGATCGAATCGATCAGCCATGCCAAGGCGGCCGGCGTGCCGATCATCGTGGCGATCAACAAGATCGACAAGCGTGACGCCGACCCGCAGAAGGTGCGCTCCGAACTGCTGCGCCATGAAGTGTTCGTCGAATCGATGGGGGGCGAGGTGCTGGACGTCGAAGTGTCGGCGACCAAGGGCACCAATCTCGACAAGCTGCTCGAAGCGATCCTGCTGCAGGCCGAGATCCTCGACCTGAAGGCCAATCCGGACCGCACCGCCGAAGGTGTGGTCATCGAGGCGCAGCTCGACAAGGGCCGCGGTCCCGTCGCCACCGTTCTGGTGCAGACCGGCACGCTGATGCCGGGCGACATCCTCGTCGCCGGCAACGAGTGGGGCCGGGTGCGCGCGCTGGTCAATGATCGTGCCGAGCACGTCAAGGAAGCGCCGCCGGCGATGCCGGTGGAGGTGCTGGGCCTGCAGGGCACGCCGCAGGCCGGCGACCGCTTTGCCGTCGTCAACAACGAGGCGCGCGCGAGAGAGATCACCGAGTACCGTCAGCGCCTGGCGCGCGAGAAGGCGGTGGCCAAGCATGCCGGCCAGCGCGGCTCGCTGGAGCAGATGATGTCGCAGTTGCAGACGAGCGGGCTGAAGGAATTCCCGCTGGTCATCAAGGGCGATGTGCAGGGCTCGATCGAGGCCATCAGCGCCGCGCTCGAGAAGCTCGGCAACGACGAAGTACGGGCGCGCATCGTCCATGCCGGTGCCGGCGGCATCACCGAGAGCGACGTCTCGCTGGCGGAGACCTCCGGTGCCGCGATCATTGGCTTCAACGTCCGCGCCAATGCGCAGGCGCGCAACGCCGCCGCGGCCGCCGGTATCGAGATCCGCTACTACTCGATCATCTACAACCTCGTCGACGACGTGAAGGCGGCCCTCTCGGGCATGCTCTCGCCGGAGCGTCGCGAGACCTTCATCGGCAATGCCGAGATCCTCGAGATCTTCGACATCACCAAGGTTGGCAAGATCGCCGGCTGCCGTGTCACCGAAGGCAAGGTCGAGCGTGGCGCCGGCGTGCGCCTGATCCGCGACAACGTCGTCATCCACGAAGGGACGCTGAAGACGCTGAAGCGTTTCAAGGACGAGGTTTCGGAAGTGCCGGGCGGCCAGGAGTGCGGCATGGCCTTCCAGAACTACGAGGACATGCGCGT
>NZ_RZOT01000762.1:0-1916 GCF_003999085.1 Mesorhizobium sp. M4A.F.Ca.ET.090.04.2.1 | reverse complement strand
CATCTGTACGGTGACTTCCGACGGGAAGGCCGAGACGCCCTGCGCGGTGACGCCGTGATTGCCGGCAAAGACGAAGACCTTCACCTTGTCCAGCTTCGGCATGTCGCGGCCCTGCCAGCGCCCCAGCCAGGCGGCGATGGTTTCCAGCCGGCCGAGGCTGCCTTGCGGCTTGGTCAGCGTGTCCTGGCGGCGGGCGACGGCATTGGCCGCGGTGTCGCTGCCGGCCGGCAGATCGAGGCAGGCAGCGCGAAGTTCATCAAGCGATTTGAAAGACATGGGGGCAAAGTCTCCGAAAGAGAGTCAGGATAGGGATACGGAAGCGACGAGCAGGACTGCGATCTCGCCAAGTTGCTGAAGGGCGCCGATCGTGTCGCCGGTCTGGCCGTCGATCTGGTTGAGGCAAAGGGCGCGGAACGCGGCAAACAGCAGACCAAGCAGGACGATCGCGACTATGGCGCCGCCTGGCGCAAGCAGGAGGAGTGGTATCGCGCCGAGCACGGCGCCGGCTATTGCGGCCTCGGCCGAGACGCCGCCGGCGCCGGCCGAGAGGCCGTCGGACCGCGCCGGGGGCAAGAGATGCATGAAGGCGCCCAGCAATCCGCGCGAGGCGGCGTGCGCGGCAATGAGCGCCAGAAGGGCCTGTGTGGGGTCGGCGAATTCCGAAATCGCGCTCCAGCGGATCAGCAGCGACAGGGCCAGTGCCGACGCGCCATAGGCGCCGATGCGGCTGTCGCGCATGATCTCCAGTTTTCCACCGCGCGACTTGCCGCCGCCAAAGCCATCGGCGACATCGGACAACCCATCCTCGTGCAGGCAGCCGGTGGTGAGCAATGTTGCGGCAAGCGCAAGTGCTGCCGCCGGACCCATGGCAAGGCCGAACCGTTCCGCAGTGGCGTAGACGACCGCGCCGATCAGTCCGACGGCAAGCCCGGCGACCGGGGCGGCCCAGATCGCGGCGGCGAGGCTGCGCCCGCGAAAATCAAAGACGGGCAGCGGCAGCCTGGTGAAGAAGACCAGGCAAAGGGCGATATCATCGAGGACTTGCCGGAGCGAAAGGGGAAAGTTCTTGAGCTTCATGCCCTAGCCCCTCGCAATGGCATGGAAGAACGTCCCGCTGACATGGCCGCGCCGATAGCCGGAGGCGCCGAGCGGATTGCCCTGGCCGTCGGCAAGGTCGGCCAGCGGCTCGTCGTTGCCGGCAGCGAGCATCTGCGCATAGTGGAATTCATGGCCGCGGATCAGCGTGCCCTCGGCTCCGAGCGGGCAAGCGGCGCGCAGCCGCGCCTCGCGGTAGCCGAGGTTCATTTTGCGCTTGGCGAAGCTGGTCGAATGGCCGAGCAGGCCAAGCATCGGATGCGTGTCGCCTGCCGCGTCCTCAAGAGTCTCGCCCAGCACCATGAAGCCACCGCACTCGCCGTGGATCGGCTTGGTCGCGGCGAAGCGCGCCATTGCGGCCCGGAAGTTGGTGGCGGCGGCCAGCCTGCCGGCATGAAGCTCGGGATAGCCGCCGGGCAGCCAGCAGACATCGCAGCTGTCGTGGGGCGCTTCGTCGGCGAGCGGCGAGAAGGGGACGATCTCGGCGCCGGCCTTGTGCCAGTGGGCGGCGACGTGCGGGTAGACGAAGGTGAAGGCGGCGTCCTCCGCCAGCGCAATGCGCTGTCCAGGTGGCGGCAGCGCGTCGCCGAAATCGCCAGCCGCGGGCACCAGCGGCGTGGCCAGCGCCATGATGGCGTCGAGATCGAGCGACTTCTCGGCCATGTCGGCCAGCCGGTCGAGATGCGCCATCAGGTTCTGGTATTCGCCGGCCTGGACGAGGCCGAGATGGCGCTCCGGCAGGTTGAGCGTGGGATCGCGCAGGATGGCGCCGACGACCGGCAGGCCGATCGCCTCGATGGCATCGCCGGACAGCCGCCGGT
>NZ_RZOT01000761.1:0-1923 GCF_003999085.1 Mesorhizobium sp. M4A.F.Ca.ET.090.04.2.1 | reverse complement strand
GAACAACGTCAACCAGCCCGGCGGCCGCGCCACCATCGGCGGCCAGGAGCAGTCTGTGCGCACGCTGGCCAGCGCCACCACGGTCGAGGCGCTCGCCGACACCCGCATGGCGCTTTCCAGCGCCGGCGACGTCAAGCTTTCCGATCTCGGCACCGTGGTCGACAGCTGGGAGAAGCCGCGCCAGGCCGCCTATCTCGACGGCAAGCAAGTCGTTGCCTTCAACGTCTACAGGTCGGTCGGATCGAGCGAGATCGACGTCGTCAAGGCCGCGCGCGCGGCGATCGCCGAAATCGGCGCGAAAGCCACTGGGGCGAAGTTCAGCGAGGTCACCTCCTCGTCCGGTTTCGTGCAGGAAAGCTATGACGCGGCCCTCGAGGCGCTGTGGCTCGGCGCCCTGCTCGCCGTCGGCGTGGTCTGGTTGTTCCTGCGCGACATCAGGGCGACGCTGGTGTCGGCCGTCGCCATGCCGCTGTCGCTGATCCCGACCTTCGCCGTCATGGCGGCCCTGGACATCTCGCTGAGCAACATCACCTTGCTCGCGCTGTCGCTGGTGGTCGGCATCCTCGTCGACGACGCCATCGTCGAGATCGAGAACATCGTTCGCCATATGCGCCAGACCGGCGCCAGCGCCTATCAGGCGGCGATCGAGGCCGCCGACGAGATCGGCCTTGCCGTGGTGGCGACCACCGCGACCATCGTCGCGGTGTTCCTGCCGGTGGCCTTCATGCCCGGCATTCCCGGAAAATTCTTCATCAGCTTCGCCATCGCCGTCTGCGTGTCGGTGCTGTTCTCGCTGCTGGTGGCGCGCATGCTCACGCCGCTGTTGGGCGCCTATCTGGTGCGCGCCGGCGGCCACAGCGAGGACGACCTCCCGGCCTGGGTGCCGACCTATCTCTGGCTGCTGCGCAAGGCGCTCAATTGCCGCTGGATCACGCTGTTCGCCGGCATAGCCTTCTTCGCCGGCTCGATGCTCCTGGCCACGAAACTGCCTACCGAATTCATGGCGGCGGCCGATCGCGGCCGCTCAATGATCTCGGTCGAACTGCAGCCGGGCTCGACGATCGAGCAGACAACGGCCGTGGTGCAGGACATTACAGAGCGCCTCGAGCGTGAACCGGCCGTCGACAGCGTCTTCGCCACGATCGGCACGGCCGCTTCCTCGGGCGGCGGGCCGAACCAGAGTTCGAGCTCGGCCGAGGTGCGCACCGCCACCGTCACGATCAATCTGAAGCCGCGCGCCGAACGCTTGCTCAGCCAGCAGGCGTTCGAAGCCGAAGCCTCGCCGAAGCTGAACGACATTCCTGGTGCCCGCATCCAGTTCGGCGCCGACGGCTTCTCCGGCGCCAAGGTGTCGATCACGCTGGTCGGCGATGATGGCGCAGCGCTCGAAAAGGCGAGCGATGCCCTGATCGACGAGATGAAGTCGGTGCCCGGCCTGATCAACCCGACCTCGACCGCCGCGACCACCAAGCCCGAGCTGATCGTGCGCCCCGACAGCGCCAAGGCGGCCGAGCTTGGTGTCACGCCGACGGAGATCGCTGCGACGGTCAAGATCGCCACCATCGGCGACACCGACACCAACCTGGCGAAGTTCAACCTTGGCGATCGCCAGGTGTCGATTGTCGTCACCCTGCCGGACGGCGTCATCGACGATCCGGCAAAGCTTGCCGTCCTGCCGCTGACCGGCTCCAAGGGCACAGTCCCGCTCGGCGCCGTAGCCGACATCGGCTTCAACGCCGGGCCGAACAGCCTGACCCGGGTGGAGCGCAGCCGCAGCGCCACCGTCGAGGCGGATCTTTCCGGTCTGACATTAGGCGAAGGCACCGCGGCCATCCGCGCCCTGCCGATCATGCGGAGCCTGCCGGCCGGCGTCCACGAGCTGGCGCGCGGCGACGCCGCCCGCATGCAGGAGCTGTTCACCGG
>NZ_RZOT01000760.1:0-1958 GCF_003999085.1 Mesorhizobium sp. M4A.F.Ca.ET.090.04.2.1 | reverse complement strand
GGGCCATATGGTGGAGGCCAAGGGCGACGGCGATTTCGAGCGCTTCCTGCCCGAGAAGCTGAAGCCATTGTTTGCCGGCAAGACCAGCTTTGATCTCGCCGGTACCGCGACCCCCAGCGGCGGCGTCGACATCGAGCGGGCGGTGGTCGAGAGCGGCTCCGTGCACGGCACGGCCGCGGGCATGGTCGATCCCAAGGGCGCCAGCGACCTGTCGGTGGAACTCGCCGCCAAGGCCGAGCTGGTGGTGCTCGACGTCGGCACAAAGGCGCAGCCGGTCACCGTGGCGGTCAAGAACGCAACCGCCCGTGCCTTCGGCGACGGCAAGGCGCCGATGGTCGATATCGGCGCGTCGCTGGTTTCTGTGGCGGCGGGCGGCACCCAGCTCAACGATCTCACGGCCGCGATCCATTCCGACGGCTTCGATATCCAGGATCGCAGCGGTCCGCTGTCGATCAAGCTCTCGGCCGGCGGGCTGAAGACCGACGTGGCGACGCTGGAGCCGCTGGTGACTGGCGAGCTCATCGCGGATCTGGCCGGCACGATCAGCAAGGACGAGATTTCCGTCGACCAGGGCACGCTGCGCAGCGATGCGCTGAATGCTTCGCTGACGGCCACGGTTTCGCTCGTCGATCTGGCGATGAAGCTGAAAATGAATGCCGATGCGGTGTCGAGCGCGCTCCCGCCACAGATCCGCTCGGTGCTTGGCGAGCGCGTCATGTTCTCGGCGGCCGCCACCCGCGATCCGCAAGGGGCGTTCGCCGCCAATTCGTTGTCGCTGACTTCCGGTTCGCTCAGCGCCAGCGGCACCGCCAGCGCGCAAGGCTCGGACATCCAGGCCAACGTCACGGGAACGCTGGGCGACGTCTCGGCGCTGTCGTCGCTGGCCGGGACGCCGCTCGCCGGGGGAATCAATTTCACGCTGTCCGCGAGCGGTCCGCGCTTTGCGCCGGATTTTTCGGTCGCGGCCGACAGCGCCAGCCTGACCGCGGCCGGCCGCACGGTAAAGGACGTCAAGCTTTCGGCGAAAGGCAAGGCGGACATCGCCAGCCCGCAGGCGGACATCTCGCTGACCGGCAGCGTCGAGGAGCACGCACTGGACATAAGGGCGTCGCTGGTGACCAGCGAGGGCAAACGCTCGATCAAGGGGCTCAGCCTGGCGCTCGGCGACAACAAGGTTTCCGGCGACCTTGCGCTCGAGGACAATTTCCTGCCGCAAGGAACGCTGACGCTGGCGGTGCCCGACATTGCGCCGCTGGCGGCGCTTGGCGGACAAACGGCGAGCGGCGACATAAACGGCACCATCGCCTTCGCCAAGGAAGGCGAGGCGCCGATCGTCACCATCAATGCCGCCAGTGGCTCGATCGCGCGCGGCGAGGTGGCGGCGAAAGCGATCACGGTCAACGCGCTGATCGCCAACTATCTCAAGAGCCCAGCGATATCAGGCACGATCAAAGCGGATACGGTGACATCGGGAACCACCGTCGTCAGCGGCATCGGCGTCGATCTGAAGCGCGACGGTGACTGGACCAATCTCAGCGGCGGCGCCACGATTGCCGGCATTCCGGCCACCGCCGCCGGCCGGGTCAGGATCGCGAACGGCACCACCAGTGTCGAGATCGCCTCAGGCGAAGCCACCGTTCGCGGCATCAAGGCGGCGATCGCCGGGCCGTCGAACCTCTCTATCGCCAATGGCGTGACCAGCATCGAAAGGCTGGTGCTCGATCTCGGCGGCGGTTCGGTGACGCTCTCCGGCAAGGCCGGCCAAACGCTCGACCTCGCGGCCACGGTATCGGCGCTGCCGGCCGCCCTTGCCAATGATTTCTCGCCCGGCCTCGACGCCGCGGGTTTGCTTGACGGCACGGCGCAGGTCACGGGCCCGGCGGCAAAGCCGGACGTCCGCTTCAATGCCAAATTGACCGGCGCCGAAACCAGCCAGACCCGCCAGGCCGGCCTCGGGC
>NZ_RZOT01000075.1:0-14466 GCF_003999085.1 Mesorhizobium sp. M4A.F.Ca.ET.090.04.2.1 | reverse complement strand
TTGGAGATCCGTCCCTGAATGTCGATCGTTGAACCGGACTGCCAGCGCCGCGACGTCAGCCCGAAGTAAGCGGCGACGTCGCGCGAGCGGTGAAAGCGCGTGGGATCGTCGATCGCCGTCATGAAGGAGAGCGCCGTCACCCGACCACGTCGGGAATAGCCATGAAGCGCCGGCACGGCTCGCTGTGCGCGACGATCCTCACGACGAGATCATGCAGCCGGCAGTACTGTCGCCACAGCGCCGCGCGCGCCGTCAGCATGGCGTCCATCAGCTCGGCCGACAACGGATTGTCCGCCACCGCCTGGCGTACCGCGCGTTCGAAGGCGCCACGTCCGACCTTGCCTAAGGCGGATGCCGAACGACTTCAGCGAGTGGCGGATGGCGTTCTCCAGGTCGAGGAACTTCGGCCTTCAGATTGCGCCGGTGCGTCAGCAAAAGGCGCGTCCGGTAGCTCAATGGCTCGACGGACACGAACTCCGACGCCATGCTCGAACATCAAGTCGGCAAGTTGGCGCCCATCGAGCAGAATGACGCGTTGAGACAGGTGCTTCACGAATTCGTGGGCATGTGGGCTGAATGTCGAGGTGGTCACGAAAACACCCTTCGTCGCTCCTAGCCCTACCAGACTGCCGACGAATCCTTGAACATCAGGTCGCCCAATAGCGTTTGCGACAGCATAACGCTTCGCTTGAACATACACCGATCGAGACCGAGCCGATCCTCGTTGATTACGCCATCAACCCCGCCGTCGCCCGAGCGCCCAAGCTGGGCGGCTGCGTTCTTATGCGATCCGCCATAACCCATGGCGACAAGTAGATCGACAATGAGCCGCTCAAAGAAGGCCGGGCTGTTTTGGCCTATCCTGTCCAAAATGTCTGCCCGCAAAGCGGTTAGTACCGCCTGATAGGCACTTTCGATCTGCTCTTCCGGCGTCGCCTCCGTCGCGACGTCGGATGGCGTCTCCCCTGCACTATCATCGGAGCCGTTGCCCTTGTAAAACTTCCTAAACTCTGGGTGTTTCAATAGCAGCTTCACGTCGATGCGGTCAGGGCCGCTGGTGAGCAATGACAGACCTGCTTCGGTGGCAACGAACCGCCCTCGTGCGGGAGAGGCGAGCAGTCCCGCTTTGCTCATGTAGAATTTCGCCCAGTGGATACGGTTGTGTAGCACGTGCTGCTTGCCGCTCGGCAACAGCTGCTCACGCTCTTCAGCGGTGAGACCAAACCGTGCAGCAATCTCGGCCTCGGCTAGTGGGCGGAGGTTTCGTCCTTCGAAGAGACCTCAAGAACCGGGAGCATGAGCGATTGGTAGTCAGGGATCGGCATCGTGCTTTCAGCCTTCGAATACACGGAATGCAGTTGAGGCGGCGAGCGCTGACACGTGGGAATATCCCCGACTGTCGGGGGCATTACTGTCGATCGGCTTCGCTGAGCTTGACCTGCGGCAACTCATCGCCGCGACACCTTACTCGTGGAGGCAATCCCTTCGCCAGCGGGGGCCTCCGACGGAGTCGCCAAAGCGAAACGCGCAAACCTACCCAATCGCGTTCCAATTCTTGCTTACGAACAAGCCAGTCTGGAAGCACGCTGTCCATCGCTTTCCAGAATTGCTTGGAGTGGTTGTGATGCAGCAGGTGAACCTGTTCGTGTAGCACCACGTAGTCGATAACCTGTACCGGCAGCTGTAGAAGTCGCCAGTTAAAGTAGAGTGTCCTATGCTTGCCGCACGAACCCCAGCGGAATCCAAGGTCCCTCACAATCACCTTAGATGATTGTCTGCCCGCTTAGTCGTTCAAGCTCGGCCGATCGTGATCGGAGCCATGCAGCCCCTTCGTCCATGAACCATCGCTGAAAATGTAGAGCAGCCTTCGGAGATCGTGGACAAGCGCGTGCGCCGTTACGATTTGACGGTGAGTGGTTTGAGCTCAGGCGCAGTGCAACGAAAGTATCTTCTATCTCGGCCGAAGCTACCGACTTCGCAGCGTTGCGGCGCGTTGGACGATCTCGTCGAGCACATATCCGTCCTGATCAACCGCTCTCCACACCCAGGATTTCTGACCGTTGATGCGCACCACGACTTCATCGAGGTGCCAGACATCGTTTTCGTTTGCGCCTTCGGCGTATGCGGCGGGCATAATCAGGCAGTGCATCGGCACCATCGGAGGATGGTCTCGTGGGGAACGACAATCCCGCGATCGAGCAGCATTTCCCTGACATCGCGCAGACTCAGATTGGAGCGGAAGTAGCCAGATAGCACGGGCCACAATTTCGATCAGGTAGTTCGATCACACGTCATTTCGTCAGTATCGATTGTCGCGCATCTCGGAACCAGATCCGCCCTGCGTGTGAACGATCTTGAAACGAGATGATGTGGGACGACAATCGGTATTTGACCACTACCATTTAAATAGAGATTCTTTGGCCGCTCGCTTCCGCTGAGCTTGATAAAGCGCTGACATTAGCACGAAACAATGAATGGGAGGAGGAACATTTCATGTCGCAAGAACTCGAATATCTTAGCCGTTACGTCGCTGCGGGCCGCCTGAGCCGACGTGAATTTCTCGGCCGTGCGACGGCGCTCGGCGTTTCAGCGACGTTCGCCAATTCGATCCTCGCCAGCGCTGCGCGCGCGCAGGGGCCTGTCCGCGGCGGTATCACCAGGGGCGGCCTTAGTGGTGCTGGGGCAACCGACAGTCTCGATCCGGCGACGTCCTCGAAGATTATATCAAGATCGTGGATATGATCAGGCGCTTAGCGTTATTGCGAGGAACGTTAGTGAAGGAACTTCAAGCGCGTCGTAACGACACTAGCTCCTGCGAAACGTGATCATCACCTAAGTGGAAGAACCGGAGCTGTGGCCGAACAGCGACAATCACCGCAATAGGTCGGAGAACAACCCGCTGCGCGGGATGGACGCGCGTGGTAAGGTAGAGGTCACGATCCGGTTGCCGCGCCCGCATTGAGCGTCGTTCGGCGGGGCAGAGCATCACAGGCTTCGTCAACAAGAAGCCTGACCACCCCCACCCTGTTCTCGATGCACCGATCAGCCCGCCGCGCCAATGGTTGATTGACGACATGACCATGCGCCGGTTCAGCCAGGAGGCGCAGCGCAACTACGTCCGCGATGTCGGGCGGTTCGCAAGCTTCCTTGGCCGATCGCCTTGCGAGACGCTGTGTTAGAGCAGCCAATTGTTATGCGAGTGCATCTTGCTTAAGCAAATTGCACTTTTGCCAAACGTCTTTATAGACAAAATGGGCTCTGGCGTAGAGGATTAGAATAGCCAATGGGAGGGGAACGAAATGCACAATGGTCGTAAAGAGAGCGAGCTGCTCGCCCATGCAAGACTGGTCCACGGCAGCGTAGAACGACCAATACAGGGCCGCTAGCCCGAACAAGGATGTGACGGCCGCGCAGCATGTTACCCAAGTGGCCAAACTATCGTCATTGATGACGATCTCTCGCTTTGCCGATTCCAAACGTGCCCGAAGGCTGCCGGCTGATGAGGGGTTTCTCACCTTTCTTGTTCCGATTAACGTTTCGATTGCCGCGATCTGGCGTGCAAGCGGTCCTCGAGGAACGATTGCCAGCTCTCTAAAAATCGACAGCGCCAAATTCAATCCGAACGCTAGTTGAAGCAGTCCGGAAAACTCATTCAGACGAAAACACTCTGTTGCGAGCGACTGAGATGCCATTGAAACTTACCCCCCGACCTTCGGCAGTGGAAAGCATCCGCCGCGCGCGACGATTGTCAATTGAAGCGGTCGCGATTGAGGCGAATATCCGACCAGATTTCTTGACTGAAATGGAAACAACCCCAACCGACGTCAGCAAGCGAGTGGCGTTTTCACTTTCCTCCGCTCTGGCTGTACCGGTCCAGTTCCTGTTCGCCAAAGACGTAGAAATCGACGCCAATATGCCTGATTTTCGCGCCGCCAATAATAGGCCAGCGGTTCTTACATCGGCAGGACTAACGCGAATCGCGCGTGCTCGTTCTATCGCCGCCTACCTGGCGGACCGAGCGTTCGAAGACTGCGCCAGGTTCGCCAATACAAATAGCGTGACCATCCATCAGCAGTCGACCGCGCGAAAGCTATTGAAATCGCTCTATGTCCCCGTCCAGCGCGTCGATGGATCGGTGGATCCTACCCTAACGTTCAGGGAGACGCGTGTATCGCTAGAGCGGAAAGGCATCATCGTGCTCTGCGATAGGGTAGCGGACCCGTTCCGTGGGTTTTGTTACTCTCCTACCGGTGACTTTCCCATCATCTTCGTGAATACAACCGGGCAGCGGCCCGCTACCAAGCTGTTCACACTGATGCATGAAGTGGTGCATGTGCTCCTTGGCAAAACGGGAGTTTCAGACCCCGCCATTCTCAACAACCAGGTTGAAAGATTCTGCAACTCGGTGACTGCCTCGGTCATGATGCCTGCGGAGGAATTTTCCCAAGCCTATAAAAGCGTCGCGGGAAGGGGTGCTAGGGCCGTCGTTGATCTCCTTTCCAGACGATTTGGCGCCAGTAAGCAGGCGAGCGCCTTACGCGTCTCTGATTTGGGCTTGAGCAAAGGCTTTTACGCTGCGTGGTCTGCGACCCTGCCGTCTGAAGTCCCCATGATCGAAGAAGAAGACGAAGGTGAGGAAAACAGCGGGGGCGGTGGAATTAGCTCGCAGATTGCCAGGTTCGGATATCTTCTGCCTAACATGCTCACCGCCGCGGTCGACAGGAAGGCAATCTCTCAGTTCGATGCGTACCGGCTCACCAATCTGAAGCCAAGTACGATAAAGCAGATCGCCGCCATCGGTGTTAACCGGCTGGGGCCATAACAGCATGGCCTATAGCGGCATCAACTTTGTGCTTGATCTAGAGGCATGCCTCTATTTTAGCGAAGCTGGCGGAAACCTGAAAGCCGCTCTGTTCCAACGAGCGAAAGTCGAACGCATTGCGGTACCCAAAGAGGTTTTCGACCAGGTTCGTATCTTCGACAAGAGCTTGGCCGATGAGATATCGGAGTCGGACATCGAAATTGTCGAACTCGATTCCGACGTATACGTGGCCGCTTGCGCACTCAACGAAATCTTTATGACCTCAGGGCATCGGTTAAACGCGGCCGCAAACGAAAAGGTCCCCTTCATAGCTCTCGTCCATTGTGCGCAAAATGGCGCTAAGCCGCCATGCCATTTGGTATCCGGCGACAACGGACTCCACTCCTCGTCGATGAGAAGCCTCTGTGCCGCCCTGAAAGTCCCTTTCATGGAAGTCACCAGCTTCTAGCAGCATTTTGGCGCTGTGCGGGAACTTGGTGTGGGACCAAGTGGCAGCTTTGCTCGAAAACCCATCTAAGCGACTGTGCCCTTCCCGAGAGATGGGTGCACTTCACCATGTCTCCGGTATAAACCGTAACCTATGTGTCCAGAATGGACCCCTGATTTCTTTGGCGCACCCTATCTCTTAGAAACTTTTAGGCAACTTGAAATGCCGAGCGACGCTCGAATCCGAAACTGCGCTCCGACTTCCGCCCTCGTGCTTACGTGGTTGCTTACGCGAGAGATCGGTGCTGGTTGGAGAGAACGTCATGACTAAGATCACCAAAAGGGTTGTCGACGCCGCCCAGGTCCGCGAAAAGGACTACGTCATCTGGGATGAGGAGCTGCTCGGTTTCGGCCTTCGTGTGTTCGCATCCGGCAAACGCAGCTATGTCATCAATACAGGGCAGCCGGCCGCTCGCCTCGCTACACCATCGGCCTCCACGGGATTGGACGCCCGAGACGGCACGACCGGAAGCGAATGTCCAGTTCGGCCGTGTCGCTCAAGGCGACAATCCTGCCGACGAGCGTGAACTCGACTACAAAGCAATCACCATCAAAGAGCTGTGTGCGCGATATATCGCCGATCTGAACGCGGGGCTTAACCTGCAAGCGGTATGAAGCCCCGCTGCCGATTTAGTATTTCTCGAAGGTCGGATTGTAGTCTTTACAGGCCATTTCGCTCAGAATCGAATTCGAGTCGCGCAAGGCACGTAGCAAAGACGGTTTAGTAAGGCCGGCCAACGTCACTTTCTCTGCCGAAACGCCAACAATGACGCGCAGAAGAACGGCGAAGACGTGACGAACGAGATCAAGAGAGTGATCGTCCGGCCCAATAGTCGCTGACTGGTCTCTTTCGCTTCTCGCCATGCCAGCGAGGATTGTTCATGAATGTCAGCGTGTCTCCCAAATTGGTGGGCACGCCATGAGCGATGTCATTCCTGATCGCAAACGCGAGACGGGCTGCATTGCACCATGTCTCAAGCAGGGGTGCGCTCCTCTCCTGCTGGCAGGGTTGAGGCGAATGTTTCAAGCATCCGATCAAATCAGAGATCATCTTCGCGTCGGTCTCGGGTCGAATGCCCGTTGGATTGGCGCCCTCGAGCTTCCACAGTGCCCGCTCCAGGTGATGTTCGATGGCGGCGGCGAAGATGATGATCGCCGCGATACGCTGGCTGACCATGGGCGTCAGCCCAAGCCGCTCTTCGAGGGTGTCGGCCCTTCCATACGTCATTACAGGGGTAGTTTCATCTCGCTCACTCCTGACCGTATCCCCACAGCCGTTTCTGCCGCGCGATCTTGAGCCCGACCGTATTGATGGAACCCCCGGCCGCAGGGCAGATCCCCTGCGATAGTCACGGAGCGAGGAAAAATCCATCCAAATCGAATTATCCTCGTTGATGGACTTCGTGACGTGAATTTCCGACGCTAAAAAGGTCGAAATGCCAATTCTTCTCAGTAGGATCAGGCTGTCGAATTACTTATCCTAAGGCATCATCGTCATCTTCGGAAAGGACGCCCCGATGACTGACGAGCGTTCCCGCGGCCGCCCTCGCGGCACAGGCAAGAACGATACAGTCTTCCTGACCATGGTTGCAGATCTCATGGTGAAGACGCCTGGCCTGAAGTATACCACAGCCATGACGCGCATCGTTCGGCAGCGCACGGACTGGGATGCGGCGAGTCCAGAGGCGGCGGTCCGTCGCTGGCAAGTGAAATGGAAGGTGCAAGGTGAGGCACTTCTCGCCGCTGCGCATGAGCGCGCCATGCCGAAGCCTGTAGCTCGGATAGGCCGTCATTCGCGCTTGCCAGACATGAGCGAGGCGCAGGCGATCGTCACGCTGATCCTAGATGCCGTGCGGAACCACGACCCCGTTCATTACCGCTCGCTTGAAACCACACGCTAACTCCCTGCGCTGAGTGTAGGTGATTATGGAATTCGCGGAGCGGCAATAGTCATCGTAGGATTACAACGTTGGCAACACTTTGCGACCTGGCAACACGGCTACCTCTTGTGATCGGGGGACTGCTCGACCGCGAGACCAACCTCAAGCGCGGTAGGTTCCGGGAAGAAACCATGACCGACATCCTCACGGGCGCGCTGGCCGCGTTCGCCGGTCCAGAGCTCGTCATCTCCTACCCGATCGAAAAGGACACCGGGGGTGATCTTGATCTGCGGTTCTGGAACGTGTCTGAGGGTCGCGACCTTTGGGTGCGGATCCAAGCCAAGCGCCTAAACGCCGCCGTGGTCCAAAACAAGAACCGCTCCTACAGCGAGCTGCTGCATAGGCCCTCGCCCAAGCATGACTATCAATTCCGCACCCTGCGGGACACGCCCCCGCCGTGGGTCCCACTTTACCTCTTCTACAATCATGCGAGTGTGACGATGGACCCTAACTTCAGGGGGCTGGTCCCCTCTGTCAGCGGGGCGAACCTAGCCTTTGCGAGCGACATCGCCGCCGAACTGGAGGCGAAGCTCGCTGGTGCCAGTGGGACGCCGAAAACGGGAGCGCTTAACAAGCGTCTGTCCATCTGCGGCCTCATTTCTTTTGCCTCGAGGCACTACTTTGTCCTCGGAGCACGGTTCGGAGCGAGACGGTTCCGACACCTGATACGGTCTCTGCCTTCCTGAGAGAGCGATATGTTCGTAGCGCCCCTGCCAGGCCTCGCGAAAGGTACGGGGACGAAACCTTCCGCCGGCTATCTGAACCTCATGAGCTCATGACAGCTGATGGGATTGGTCGGACCTTGCAGGACGGTCCGGCGGTACGTATCGACCGGCAGCTCGATTACCCGTTAGTTACGTTCATCTCCGGTCGCACCGGAGACTCCCGTACGCCTGTCATCAGCGACGTGCCCTCACAGCGAGGCTGAGCTGGGGCTCGCCATTAATAGGGATTGGCTGGCTAAATTGGGGGCGGACTAAAGACATTTGAGCCCAGCGGCCCATTTCAGGCAAAGCTTGCGTAGTAACTTTGCGCCTCATTTTGGCTCTGGTCGACTTCCAAGCACTTGACAAACTACTGGTCAATTCGTCGATCCAGCGGAGCGGAGGTCGGAAGAGAACCGCGTCGCGTGGAGCCGGTCCATCTCTGTGTCGAACCGGTGCCACAGAAGAACGCCCTCCTCACCGAGCATTTCGCTGTCGCGTTGGAAGCGGTTCTCCTCGTGCACGGCGTCCAGCGGATCGCGCCAAGGGAAGATTGCCGTGGCTTCGAGCTTGGCCAGTGTCGTTTCCAGACGCGATCGGATCGCTACCCGCTCTGATTGCGATAGCGTGTTGCGTTCGGCGTCGTCTTGCGCGAACAAGTCTGCTTGAGCGAATCTCATGGTGGCAACTTATGCTCTCGCGCATGCGGCGGCAACGGTACAGCCTCAAGCGGGAGGGGAAAGTGGCAAACAGTTGGCGCGGAGATCGTCTGCCCGACATCGTCCGATCGATGGCTTCCCGGCCACGACACGAGGCGTTGCGGGGCCTGATCACGGAACTGCTGCGAGAAGGCTTCGGCGCCGCGTTCAGCGAGTTAGAGCACGAGCGCTACCTTGTCGACAACAGTGGGCGGATCGACGTGGCGTGGGGCGCCACCGTGATCGAGCTGAAGAGCGATCTACGGCGCGAAGAGCGTGATGTCGTCGCCCGTATGCCCGACTATCTGGCCGATGCAAGCCGCGGCAGCGCACCTGGCCGTACCACCGTCGGTCTTGCCACCGACGGCGCGACGCTGCTCGCTTACACGCTGGATCTCGGCAGGCTCACGAGCATCGGCCGCTATGACGTCGACGTCGACCACCCCGAACGGTTGCTGACCTGGCTCGAGCCGCTGCTCTCGCCCGTTCCCGAGGTGATGCCGACACCGATCGCTGTCGCGCTCGCGTTCGGTCGATACAGCCTTGCCTTCGGCCGCGCGCACGCGCAACTGCAGCGCCTGTGGTCCGAGGTCGGCGACCATCCCGAAGTGCGGTTGAAGCGGAACCTGTGGGATGGGTTGCTGCGCCAGGTATACGGCGATGACGTGGGCAGTGATGCGCTGTTCCTCCAACACACCTACCTGACTATCCTCGTGAAGGCGATCGCGGCGCGCGTCCTCGATCTGGAAATTGGCGATCCGGCGGAGATGCTGTCGGGCCGGTTGCTGGCGAATGAGGGTATTGTCGGCGCCGTCGAGGCTGACTTCTTCGACTGGCCCCTACTCGCAACGGGCGGCGATGACCTGGTGCGTTCGCTTGCCGCCGAAACGATTCGTTTTCGCCTGCGCGATGTCAAGGTCGACGTGCTCAAGAGTCTCTACGAGAGCCTGATCGACCCCGACGAGCGCCACGACCTCGGTGAATACTACACCCCCGACTGGTTGGCCGCGCGGGTGGTCACGGCGGCTATTCCTCGCCCGCTGGAACAGCGGGTGCTCGATCCGTCCTGTGGCTCTGGGACCTTTCTGTTCCATGCGCTTCGCCGCCTGATCGAAGCCGGTCGGCAGGCTGGGGTGCCACCAGCCGAGATCGTCGAGACTTGTGCCGATCGCGTGTTCGGGATCGACGTGCACCCTGTCGCGGTCGCGCTCGCGCGCGTCACGTGGCTGCTGGCACTCGGCGATTTGGTACAGGATCGGCCGCCCACGCTCAGCGTGCCGGTTTATATGGGCGACTCGATGCAGTGGAACCTGCGACCGCTGGGCGCATCGGCCGAAGTGCTGGTCGACGTGCCGCCCAACGATCCGCCCCTGCGCATCCCCGCCGGCTTGGCGAGCGACCAACATCTGTTCGAGCGTGCGCTCGACGAGCTCAACCGCGGGCTCGACACGCTCGCCGAGCCGGAGGCCATTCGCCATGCCATCGCTCTCGCCGGCGCGACCACCGAGGACGCGGCCATGCTCGGCCAAACGTTCGCGCAGCTCAAGGAACTCTATCTTGACGGCCGCAACCACATCTGGACTTTCATTCTGCGCAACTTGCTGCGCCCAGTGTGGCTGTCGCATCCCGATCACCGGGCTGACGTCCTGATCGGCAATCCGCCCTGGATCGTTTATCGCCACCTGAGCGCGGACATGAAGGACCGGCTGCGCGAGGCGCTGCGGAGCTACAATCTCTGGGTCGGTGGCAGTCTGGCCACACAACAGGACATGTGTGCGCTGTTTTGGGCGCGCGGCGCGGAACGCTACCTGCGCGACGGCGGCGTGCTGGCGCTCGTTCTGCCCTATGCCGCGCTCAACGCTCCCGTGTTCGCCGGAATGCGCGACGGGGGCATGGAGCGCGTGCGGGTAGCGATCATCGGCGGTTGGGGTCTGGAGCGGGTGTGGCCGATCTTCGGTGCGCAATCCGGCAGCAGCACGACGAGCACCTGTGTGCTGTTCGGTGAGCGTGACCGTGCCGGGCCGCCGCCGGCGGAATTCGATCGCTGGGTAGGTGTGCTTCCACGGCGTGATGCCAGCGAGGCCGAGGCGGCCGAGGTGCTCGCGCATATGCGCGCGGCTTGGCCAAGGCCGAGAACGCTACTTGCTGCATCTCCATATCGGACACGCTTCCGTAATGGTGCAAGCCTCTTTCCAAGGCGCTTTGTTCTCGTGGAGTATGCCGCAGCCGGACGCCTGCAAAGCCGCCGCGATGCGCCGCGCCTGCGCGGCCGTGTTGGTAGTCTCGACAAGCGGCCGTGGACCGGCGTCGAGCCTCCCGAGGGCCCGGTCGAACGCATATTCGTGCGTCGAATTGCGCTGGGAGAGTCCGTCGCACCTTATCGGGTCCTCGACCTCGTGACGGGCGTGGTTCCGATGGAGAGCGGTGCAATCCTCACGGCGGCAAGCGCTGACGCACGAGGCCATCGTGGCCTTGCGGCGTGGTTGCGCGATGCCGAAACGAAGTGGAACGAGCATAGCAACAAGGGGGTAGACGGCGCGCCTCGTATGACGCTGACGCGGTCGCTAAACCACCTTCAAAAACTGGTGGCGCAGGCGGCGAGATCGCCGATTCGAGTTCTCTACACCAAAGCTGGAACGCGATTGAGCGCGTGCTGGCTAGAGGACGACGATGTGATTATCGACCACAAGGCCTATTGGTCGGCCGCCAACTCACTCGAAGAAGCCGCGTACGTTGCTGCCGTCCTGAACACGAGTATTGTGCTTGATCGCGTAAAGGACCTTCAGCCAGTCGGACAGCGAGATCCGCGTGACTTCGACAATCTCGTCTGGACGCTGCCTATCCCTGAATTCGACGCTTCCGAGGCACTGCACGTGGACCTTGCCGCGGCGGCGCTGCACGCTGCCGGAATCGCCGCCCGCATCGAACTACCCGACAGCGCGCACTTCACCGCCAAGCGGCGGGCGATCCGGCAAACACTAGTCGACGACGGCGTAGCGGAAACGATCGAACGCCTTGTCGACGCGCTACTTCCACCTTGACACCCGCACTAGAGAAGGTCCGCTATCGGAACCAATCCGCCCGTCCCCTGCCGTCCGCTCCCGGGCCTTATGCTGCCCCTTAGCCTGACGAATTGCAGAGTGCCGTTAAACCAAGTCATATAATTCGTGTCCACTTGCTATGCATTCGAATGTTAATATATTGTGCGTATGAGAGGTCGTAATTTGTCATAACCTACGCACAGCTCGCACACTCCAAGGCGGTCTCAGGCTTTGTCGATAGCCTTCAGGAGCCGCGCACGCCTTATATCTCGCCGAAGCGCCTGTCGCAGGCGCTGGGCGTGAAGGTGGCCAATCTGGCACAGTTGACCGGGGTTCATCGCAACACGCTCCGCAATCCCTCATCGGAACGCCTGCAGGGCCGGATGCGCGAGATGGTACAAGTGATCTCGGCCGCGACGGAGCTCACCGGCGACGTCGACAAGGCGATCTACTGGTATCGCAACGAACCGATCGCCGACTATGGCCACCACACGGCTGCCGATAGGGTGCTACAGGGCTGAGCATGCTCGTCGCGTTGGTTGAGGACGAGGGGCACGACCTCATTCCCCCGCTTGCCCGATCGGCCCTACAGCAATTGCGTGAGGTGCACGAGAAGGTCGGTGAGCTGGACCGACAGATTCACATCTGGCATCGTTCGCACGAGTTGAGCCGTCGCCTCGAAACGATCCCCGGCATCGGTCCGATCACCGCCAGCGCAATCGTTGCGACCGTGACAGATGCTTCCCTGTTCAAATCCGGCCGGCAACTCGCGGCTTGGCTTGGCCTGGTGCCGCGACAGAACTCATCCGGAGGAAAGGATCGGCTCGGGCGGATCAGCAAGCAAGGCGATCCCTACATCCGTCGCCTTCTTGTTGTGGGAGCCCATGCCGTGCTTCGCTTCTGTCGTAAGGGCAAAGCGGCACCCACTCGCTGGGCTGCCGAGCTTCTGGCGAAAAAGCCGTACAACGTCGTTGCGGTGGCCTTGGCAAACAAGATGGCCCGGATCGTCTGGGCGCTGATGACTACGGGCAAGCGCTTCGCGGATTCACCGGCGTAGTGACGTAGTCGCAGAGGATGCACAGAGGTTGGTGAGGTGCTGATGGTGTGATGACCGACGGTCGAACCGGGATCGGAAAAACCCGCTCAGTGGGTGCCGCTCAAAAAGCGCGTTGACCTGTCTGGGATCCGATCCGCGGACTTCAAGGCCAGCGGCATGAACAGGCCGCACTCAAAGGCCGAATACATGCCTGCACCCGACCAACCTGTCATCAATGTCAGAAAGCCCTTGCCACGCGGAGGCTGTCCATACATGCACTGTCTTCTCGGATCCGAGACCGGAAAGGCCGCGCTCGGCGATCTCGATCTTGGCGCCGACTGCGTGCGGCACGCACGAATGTTTTTCGACCGTCCCGACTATGACCTCGCCTCAGCAGTCCCGGGCAGCTTCGCGATCGCGCCCGCTCCAAAGATGGTGGACGCGCTCACGCGCGACTATGCCAATACGGCGGCCATGATCTTCGGCACTCCGCCGAGTTTCGATGACATTCTGGAATCAGCACGGCAGATTGAGCAGGACATCAACACCCATTCCTAGTCGCCTGGCCACGTCGCCGGGGCATCATCAAGGCGGTGTCGAGCAAATGGTCTGCTACTTCAAACCCGAGGGCATCGAAAAACATCACGCTGGCCGAGAGGACATGCATTGGCAGTTCGCTGAACTGCGGGATCGCTTTCTTGGTCGTAAGTATCAAACCGAGCGTGGCCACGAGTTCGAAATCACCGAGAGGGACACGGTCTTCGACGCGACGCTGACTATCCAGGCAGCATTGGCAGCCGCACAGCAGGCTGCGGAGGACGAGGATTTATTAGGCGAAGGCACCGCCGACGTGCCCCCTGTAGAGTCGCCTGACTGGCTTCTAACCAGAGAAGAAGTAGCCATTCTCCAAGAGGCCGGCGTCGAACTGGAAGATGAGTACGCGCGCAACCTCGAGCGCTTAATGGAGGGTCCTGCACAGTCTCCGTTTCGTCTCCCAACGCACCAAAAAGGCAACTGCGCAGAGCAAGCCTTCTATCCATCAATCTCCCTTTTCAAAATCATCATATCTCTGACCAACACTGCGATATTTTTCGCGGCGGAAGGAGCCAGGCACAGTCATTTCATGCGCAACAGCATTTCTAAGTTTCTCAGCTCGCCGGAACACGTCGGCGGCCGATGTCGCGCTCCGGGGGAGCTCTATTCCTTTTCGAACAATATCAGATTTGTCGCAGAACTGAGTGAATAGGATCTCGTCCACAAATCCATCATCACTCTTCGCATCGGCGATCACTTGAGAAATCTTCTTTCTTCTTTCGGCGCTAAGCTTCTCCAGCCAGCGGCCCGGCGTTTCGAAGCGTCTCCCTATCGCATCCGCCATGGACATCTCGAATGCTGTCACGAGAGCAAAGAGGGCTGCTCGCACTGGCAATTTCTGCATGCTGAAATGCTGACGAGACCTTCGATCTGGCGTGAGGAAACAACTAGGGTCAGGACCCATTAAATTGTTGAGTTGAAGGAGCGATGATGATTCAAGGTGGCTGGAGGTGGCCACCATGGGTGATTTGTTACTGCTGTCGCCGACGCAGATGCGGCGGATCGAGCCATTCTTTCCACGCTCGCACGGGGTACCTCGGGTCGATGACCGACGGGTGCTGAGCGGGATTCTGTTCGTGATCCGTAACGGGCTGCGCTGGCGGGATGTGCCGGCCGCCTATGGTCCGCACAAGACGATCTACAAC
>NZ_RZOT01000759.1:0-1963 GCF_003999085.1 Mesorhizobium sp. M4A.F.Ca.ET.090.04.2.1 | reverse complement strand
GCTTCGCGTAGCCGGACGGACCGACCAGGGCGAGCGGCAAGGTGCCGCGCGCGATCGATTCGAGACCGATGCCAGCGCCGTAGAAGCCGAGCGCCACCGGCACGGCCGGCATGCCGGCCCACAGCGCCAGGACACCGATGGCGACGAAGCTCGCCGAGGCAAGCTTGGTCCAGATCGGATGGTGATAGCGCGCGATCATCATCTCGACCGCGCGCGCCGTTACCTGCGAGGGGCCCACCAGGGCTCCGAGACCGACAGCGGCGGCGAGCGCCAGGTCGCCGGCCTGCAGGATCGACAGCAAATGCACCGAGAGCGTCGAGGAAATCACCGCCGCCAGCGTGATGGTGCTGGCGAGCAAGGCCATGACGGGCAAGGACGGGTTGACTGGCCTTGCAGCGGCGGCGTTTCGATCCACATCGGATGCCGCGCTGCGTTGCGGCACCCGGCGCGGCAGCAGCGTGAGATAGAGCGGCAGCGCGATGAGGAGTTGCACGGCGGCATAGGCAAGGCAAGCGCCGCGCCAGCCGATCGTGCTCAACAGGAAAGCCGAGATCGGCCAGCAGACGGTGCTGGCCAGGCCGCCGAACAGGGTGAGCGTGGTGATGGCCGAACGCGCGCTATTGCCGTAAAGGCGGCCAAGCGTGGCGAAGGCGGCGTCGTAGAGTCCTGCCCCCATGCCGAGCCCGATCACGAGCCAGGCACCGATATAGACGGGAAGCGAGGGCGCCGCGGCCAGGCCGATCTGGCCGGCGCCGATGCAGAATGCGCTGAAGGCGAGCACGTTACGGCCGCCATGGCGCTCGATCGAGGAGCCGACGCGCGGCGATATCAGGCCGGCGACGAGAAGCCCGAGCGACAAGCCGCCAACCACCCATGCCAGCGGCCAGCTGGTGTCGCGGGCCACCGCCGGTGCGATGACCGCCGGCAGATAGTAGGACGAGCCCCACGCCATGATCTGCGTCAGGCCGAGCACGGTGATGATGATGCCGCGGCCGCGCATGCCGGCCATGCTGCTCATGCGGCAACGCCGCAACCGCAGCCGCCCCTGCCGGCGGCTTTCGCCTCGGCGTCGGCGACGCAGCAGCCGTCCGCCGCTTCCGGGGCCGGACCACCACAGCAGCCGGCGAACGTCTTGCCGGTCACGGTGACCCCACCCGGCACCGTGCAGACGCCGGTCTCGGGCAGGACCAGTTGCACCGCATCGGCCGAGGCGACGTCGCCGGCCAATGCGGCCGCGACCGAGCGCACCTGCTCGTAGCCGGTCAGCAGCAGGAAGGTCGGCGCCCGGCCATAGCTCTTGATGCCGACCGTATAGACGCCGGGCTCGGGATGGCTGAGCTCGCGGTGCCCATGCGGCGGCACGTCGCCGCAGGAATGCTCGTTGGGATCGATCAGCGGCCCCAGCGCCCTGACGCCTTCCAGCCATGGATCGAGGTCGAGCCGCAATTCCCTGGTCAGGCTGAGATCGGGCCGCTGGCCGGTCGCGGCGACGATTCGGTCGATAGGGCCGATGCGCCGCAAACCGTCCGCCGTATCGCCCTCGACAATCAGCCGGCCGTCTTCCTCGCGAATTGCCGTCGTGGCAAACCCTGTGACCAATTGGACGCGGCCGCTCTCGGCAAGGTCCCTGACGTCGGATCCAAGTTCACCGCGGGCCGGCAAGGCATCAAGATCGCCGCCGCCATAGATGCGCACCAGATCGGTGCCGCGCGTCGTCCAGATGAACGTTGTGCCCGGCTCGTCATCCGCCACCCTGGCCAAGTCGAGCAGGGCATTGGCGGCCGAATGGCCGGACCCTGCCACCAGCGTGGCGCGGCCGCCGTAAAGGGCCCGGTCCCGGCCGAGAATGTCGGGAATGCCGTAAGCGATGCGGTCGGCGAATTCCGCCTCTCCCTCCGCCGCGATGCCGCCGGCGCCGAGCGGATTGGGCGTGCGCCAAGTGCCGGAGGCATCGATCACGGCA
>NZ_RZOT01000758.1:0-1970 GCF_003999085.1 Mesorhizobium sp. M4A.F.Ca.ET.090.04.2.1 | reverse complement strand
GATGGTGGCGAATTTCGCCGGCGGCGGCGCCGCCATCAACCAGCTCGCCCGCATCGCTGGCGCCGAGCTCGACGTCATCCCGCTCGACCTCGACCATCCGACCGGCGACTTCACCGAAGTGCCGGCGATGGACGAGAAGGCCTTCCTCGCCGCCGTCTCGGCCGGCCATGACGCGGTGACCAAGGATATCGACCTCGTCTGCTTCGGCGAAATGGGCATCGGCAACACCACGCCGGCGGCGGCGATTTCTGCCGCCCTGTTCGGCGGCGGCGCCGAGAAATGGACCGGGCGCGGCACCGGCGTCGACGATGCCGGCCTGGAGCGCAAGGTGACCGCGATCGAAGCCGGCCTCAAGCGCCATGCCGACGCGCTGTCCGACCCGCTGAAGATCGCCGCAGCCCTTGGCGGCCGCGAGCTCGCCGCCATCTTCGGCGCCACGCTCGCCGCGCGCCGCAACAATGTGCCGGTCCTGCTCGACGGTTTTGTCTGCACCGCTGCCGCGGCGCCGCTGGCGCGGCTGCACCCGACCGGCCTCGCCCACACCATCGCTGCCCACGTCTCGGCCGAATCCGGCCACCGCCGCCTGCTCGAAGCGCTCGGCCTGCCGCCGCTGCTCGACCTCGGCATGCGGCTCGGCGAAGGCTCCGGCGCCTGCCTTGCCGTCAACATCGTGCGCTCGGCGCTGGAATGCCACGCCCGTATGGCGAGCTTCGCAGAGGCAGGGGTTTCGGACAAATAGTGACCTAGATGCTGGGGTGCGCTGATGGAGGAACCCTCAAAGATTTTTGGTGATCCCAAACATGGGCTACGCGACGCTCTGGCTCGGATTATTCGCGATTTCGACAGCAAGCGCGGCGCCTTTGCCGCGCTGAAATACAACTCCCCGTGGATGCTGGCCACCGAGGATTGGGCCGAACGATCGGGCCATACGGTCGAATCTCTGTGCGAGGTGATTTCTCAGTGGCGGATTTCACGCTGCTCGGGCGAGCCGATGGATCCTAGAATATCTCCGGTCTTTGAAGATCTTCGAGGCGCTGCGGAGGAGTGGAGAGACGAGACAGGTAACGTCGACCCGCCCCTGCGCTTTGATCCTGAAAAATCAAAATTTCCCAATCGCAAGGAACTGAAGGAACATACTCAAAACAGATGGGGCTCTCTAGGGTTGGCGGGGCAATGGCACAACTACGATGCTAGAGATCTTACTTTTGGTGGTGTTTTTGAAGACAGATTTGGCCACCGAGTTGCAGTCAGCATGACCTTCAAGCTTGGATACGGAGGCCCAATAAGGCTGTTTCTGCAATTTCCTTACTACTCGGGCGGCGAACCGAGATCACTTGACCTCTTCACGCTTTCTGGCTGGCTCGTACGCAATGCGCTCCGGCTACCACAAGCCCCCGAATTCGAATGGATCGTCGGCAAAAGCAAGACAAACTTCGATGCCGTTGACGGCGTCCTGGCCATAACGCGAGCGATTCTCAGCTACCTCAGGCCAACCATCCAGTAAAAATCGAAAGCCCCCTGAACGCGGCGGGGCGCCGGCTTCCGATGTTTTTTCAGCAGGATCTGAAGAGGATTTGGTGGGTGTGCACAGGATCGAACTGTGGACCCGCTGATTAAGAGTCAGCTGCTCTACCAACTGAGCTACACACCCACACGGCCGGTAAACCCAGCGTTGGCGGGCATATAGCCGCCGATCTTGGGGATGTCTAGCCCCGCCGGGATCATTTCCCGATAAATCGCTAAAGCATGATCCCGAAAAGTGGAATCCGGTTTTCGGAAGAGATCATGCTCAAACAAAAAAGATGGAGCCCCATCCCGATTCTATCGGGATGGGGCAGCCGCACCGATCAGACAAAAAGTCTGCCTTCCGCCACCTTAATGGCATGGCCGCCGATGCGGGCGGCGGCCAGTTTGCCGCCGTCGACATTGAGCTCGAGCCGGATTCGCGACGGCCGGCCCATCTCCAGCCC
>NZ_RZOT01000757.1:0-1992 GCF_003999085.1 Mesorhizobium sp. M4A.F.Ca.ET.090.04.2.1 | reverse complement strand
GTTCGGAACGCGCCGGCTCGTCGATCTCGCGCAGGATGTCGGCCGCGCGGTCGATGGACATAGCGGTCAGGAGCTTGCTTGCCTTGACGCGCGGCAAGGCTTCGACGAGCTCCGGCGCGCTTTCGAGCTCGGGCTGGTCGAAGATCTCGACCAGCCGCTCGAAAGGCACGGCGCAAAGCAGCTCTATGGCTGTCTCGCGCGGTTCGTGGTTGAGCGCCTCGACGACGTCGGCGACATGGTCGTTGGCGAGGACACGGGCGATGGCGACGGCGCCGTCGTCCAATACGGGTGCGAATTCATTCATGGCTCACTCCTTGCCGTCCGGCAGGAGGTGAGCCGATCAGGTCACGTCAAGGCGGACGGCGGTTGCGTTCGACTGTGACTATCGCCAGGCATGGCGCGTTGACCTTTCTGCTCGCCGGTTCAGTTGGAATTCTGCGAGCCGCCGCAACATAGGAGCGCTTATGCCCGAGTCAATCGCGGCGGCACGGGAAAGCAGCGGCAGATGCACCAGATCGCGAGACTGTGATCGGTCGCTGTTCAGCGGCTCAGTGCGCCGGTCTGACGCCGGCGACGGATCGGAGAGAGAAAAGCGCTGCTATTTCTGCTTCAGGCGCCGAGGGAAGCGCAACCACTTGTCCTCGACCGGCCTCGGTTGCACGAGGATGGTGGTGAGCTCGCGCGGCAGGCTCGGCGAGAGCGGCTTCTTGGTGGCGACGCCGTCAGCGATCGCGACCACACTGTGGTAGAACTCGGCGCCCGTGAGCGAGCGCGGCGGCACCGCCTCATGCATGACGCTGATCACCGAGACATCGGGACAATTGTCCTTGATCGCCTGGTGGAAAGCGATCTTGCCTTCGGGATCGAGCGCCCCGGTCGCCTCGTCGAGGAACAAGAGACCCGGCTGCTGCAGCACGATGCGGGCAACCACCAGCTTCTGCTTCTGGCCGCCCGAAAGCACCTGGTCCCAGTTCTTCCCGTCACGGCTTTCGTCGGTCAAATGTTCGATGAAGTCGCCAAGGCCGGCCTTGTGCAGCGCCGATGCAACCTGTGCATCGGTATGGTCGCGCTCGGAGCCTGGCAGGCAGACCAACTGCTTCAGCGACACCTGCTGCAGCTTGACCTCCTGCGCAGCATAGAAGTTCTTGACCCCTTCAGGGAAGACGATGGTGCCGCGGCCATAGGGCCACAGGCCGTTGATCGCCTTGATCAGCGAGGTCTTGCCGCAGCCGGACTCGCCCTTGAGGAAGGTCCACTCGCCGCGCCGGAAGCGCAGGTTCGCGGCGCTCAGGAAGGGGGTCGCGTCCTCACCCTGATGCGCCAGCTCGAGCTTCTGGATGGTCAGGCCGAAGACCGGATTCTGGCTGGCATAGCTGAAGTCGGAGCGGCCTGTCTGGCGGTAGAATTCCTGCGGCTGCTGGACCTTCTCGATGGCGTTGGCGAGTTCGGTGACGCGCTGGCTGTTGGCCCGCAGCGTGGCGATCGCCGGCATGACGTGAATGAACCAAGAGCACTGGCTGATCAGCGCGTTGACCATTTCGGAGCCGGTTATGTAGCCCTTGAGATCGAAGCCGTTATGGATGAAGGGCACGAGGCCGGGCCCATAGGCGACGATGCGGGCACCGATGAAATTGTAGATCAGCTCGAAGGAGTTGTAGCCGGTGTTGACTATGTTCAGCCGCGCCCAATTGCGGTCGATGTCGGCATAGAGCCGGGTGTGCATCGTCTTCTGCACATTCTCGCCTTGCGAAGCGGCGACATGGAAACTGCGGCGCAGGAAGGTGGTCAGCTCGCCGCGATAGCTGCCTTCGGACTGCTGCATCCTGACATTGAGACGCTCCAGCAGCCTGCCCAGCTTGACCGCGATCCAGGTATTCAGCGGCACATAGATGGCGACGGCCAGGAAGGCCAGGACCGCGCTGCCGTAGCTGCCGAGGAACTCCAGCCCTCTCACCTCAACCGAAGTCTCCAGCAGCTTCTGACCGACAAAGT